>JABCZW010000045.1 GCA_013289475.1 Bacteroidota bacterium | reverse complement strand
AAGGTCATTATTTCTTTCATGTTAAAGCCAAGAATATCTTTGGCCATGAAAGCCGCGAAGCCATTTATGAGTTTACCATATTGTCTCCATGGTATCGTACCATATGGGCATACATAGCGTATGTGTTAATATTTGTAGCATTTGTATACGGTGCAATTACAGTTTCTACGCGCAGCCTTAGGAATATAATAAGTGAAAGAACTGCTGAGGTGGTTAAGCAAAAGGAAGTGATTGAATTGAAAAATAAAGATATTACCGACAGTATCAATTATGCTAAACGTATACAAGAAGCGATACTGCCAACAAGGGAACGTTTTAAATCGGTATTGCCCGAGAGTTTTATATTATTTAAACCTAAAGATATTGTAAGTGGTGATTTTTACTGGATGTCGGAAAAGAATGACATTATTTTTGTTGCGGCCGGCGACTGTACGGGCCATGGTGTACCGGGTGCTATGGTAAGTGTAGTATGTTCAAATGCTTTGAACAGGGCAGTGAAAGAGTTTGGAATAACTGACCCGGGAAAAATACTTGATAAAGTAAGGGACCTGGTTATTGAAACATTTGAAAAATCGGAGAAGGAAGACATTAAGGATGGTATGGATATTTCGCTTTGTACTATCAATACCAAAACAAAAGAAGTTCAGTGGGCAGGTGCTAATAACCCGCTTTGGTTTATACAAGACACCGAGATAAAAGAAATAACTGCCGATAAGCAGCCGATAGGTAATTCAGATAACCCGAGGCCGTTTACCACACATAAGGTTAAATTAAATAAAGGCGACGAGATTTATTTATTTACAGATGGATATGCTGACCAGTTTGGTGGCGAGAAGGGTAAGAAATTTAAATACAAGCAATTGGAACAAAAAGTGCTTGAAGGCCGCAACCTTGATATGAATAGGCAAAGGGATAACCTGAATATTACATTTGAAAACTGGATGGGTAACCTTGAGCAGATTGATGATGTGCTTATAATTGGAATAAGGGTTTAATATCCAGGCAATATTTTCCAATACCCGATAATTATTGAATTGCCGCAATTTTTAATTGGTACCCCGCTCCTTAAGTGATATTAATGCATGGGTTAATCCTTATTTGTAAAGGTGGTAATGTCATTACGTTACTCAGTTATAATATGGATGCTGTAAGTTGATGTAATGAGAATTGAATAGGGTTGGGCAGGCTTTTGCCTAAAGGGCGCCCAAAGCAAGCTTCTTACTATAAACTTTTTCTTTACCGATTATCTGCATAATATAAATACCTCTTGCAACCTGTGGATTAAGTTTAAAGTCGTTGAGGCCAACCGATACATTATGCTGTTGAGTTGATATAACCTGGCCCAAAGCATTCATAATAGTAAAGGTATAGGTGTCAACAGAGTTCGAATTTATCTGTACATCAATAGTATTATTATTAACCGTAAATGCATTTACGCTCTCGGTACTTTCGCAAGGTGTATAAACAACAGTATTTAAATTGGTTGTTACGCCGTCAAGATCGGTTTGTGAAATCCTGTAATACGAATTACCGCTTAAAGGTGAGTAATCAATAGCAGAGTAACTGTGACTGGTGCTGGATGTTCCTGAACCCTTTACTACTGCAACAGTTTCATAGTGTACACCATCCTGGGTCCTGTCAATTGTAAAGTAATCGTTGTTACTTTCAGTAGCGGTTTCCCATTGCAGTAATGCATAATAGTTGCTGCACTGCGCAGTAAAAGCCGTGAGCTTTATTGGTAAAGGTGCGTTTTGATCTGAAAGTGTCCATGACCTGAAAAAATTAGCAGTGCCAATTTGAGTATTTGTGGTTACCTGCCCGGTGCCTGCACCAAATGCAGTATTATCATGCCCTGAAGGGCCAATCCAATCCCCCCAGGTCTTTAAAGCCGAATTATTAAAGCGCTGTGCTAATAAAGTACCATCAATAGCAAGGTTAGGGGCTGCAACTTCAGACGCGGCTCCGGTGTTAATATAGGTAAAAGTAAGTATTGGGTTTGGCACGGTGGTATATGGAGTAGCGCCGCCTGTAGGGTCAATTACCCAAAAACGGTCAACTACATAGTAAGAATCATCTGTAGCAGAAGGAGAAGAAGTGCCTGTGGCAGGATACATATTAGTAACATCAGATGGTGCACCGGTTGTAGATACTACACCAGCCCAGTTATCGGCCACTGAATGCCATGTTGAAAATTTAATGGTTCCGCTGGTTACACCTGCAGCGCCTGCATTGTTAAATGTTAAAGGTAAATACCTGGTAGTGGAATATTGAAAAGGGATAGTATATGTACCGGTATTTGTTCCTATATCCCACCATATCATATTAAATTCCGATTCAGAAATAATGCCACCACTATTATAAGTAATGGCATTAGCAGCACCATTATGTAAAACCAAATAAATGGGTTTTGCTGAAACACCCCCATTCATAACCATGTAAGCACCATTCATGACCAACCTTGCCTGACCTGATACGGAATTGAAAACCAGTGTGCTGGTAACCGTAAGCAATAAAAAATATTTAAGTAATTTGTTTTTCAAGCTAATAACTTTAGATTTATTACTAAATTAAGGTCTAATATACGAATTTATCCAACACTCATCAAAAATTAACGATTTTATTTTTAAAGCAATATTAAGCCTCAAACTATAAAAACCTTTACGTAACTTATCCTAAAATGTTTCATTTAAATGGTGTATAAGTTTATAGGGGGATTGGTATAAAAATCTTATATATTTGGCACATATAAGATGAAAATGAGGAGCTATAAAAAGATCATTGTTTTGTTTGCCTTTATATCCTTTTCGCAGGCCGTTATGGCATCAAATGCTGCTGATAGCGTAACCGAAGTAAAGAAGGTAAATGCATTTACAATTTTAAAGTTAAAAGGTAATTTTAATGTTGTATTCACTAATGGTTCATGCAGCCTCAAGGTTGTTGCAGCCGATAAAGATGTAATGGCATCGATAGATGTTAAAAGCGGTACTACACTTAATATTACCATGAAAGAAGGGGCAACGGGTATGGCCACCCTTTATATAGGCTTAAAAGATATACAGCAAATTGCAATTAATATTAATGGTACGGTATCAACAACCAATGCAATTGATGTGGGCGATCTTACTCTAAATATTGACGGGAATGCAACAGGAACATTGAATTTAGATGTTAAAATGCTTAATTGTAATTCAAATTCAGGTAAGGCATTAGTAATGAAAGGTAAGGCCAAAACCTGCAACTTTAAAGATGGAGGCGAAGGTAGCCTTGACGCATCACAATTAAAGACAGATAACCTGACACTGGAAGACAGCAGCGACGGAGACCTTAAAATGTATGCCCACCCGGAAATGCATGCAAAAGTTACAGGAAGCGGAACATTTACATATTATGGTAACCCGCGGATAAAAACCTTTAAAGTAGGTGGCCAGGCAACCGAGCAGCAAATAGTAGAAAGCAAATAATAAATAACAACAAATACATAAATTATCATGTTTGAATTAAATGGAATAGTAAAAGTCAAAAAAGATGAACAAAAGGTATCTGATTCTTTTAAAAAGCGCGAATTTGTAGTTACCGATAATTCATCAAATTATCCTCAGCATATTCAGTTTCAGTTAACCCAGGAAAGATGCCGTCTTTTAGACGAAATTAATGTAGGCGACCAGGTAAAGGTTAGCTTTTTTATACGTGGCCGCGAATGGCAAGGTAAAGATGGTGGAGGAGTAAAGTACTTTACTTCTTTAGATGCATGGAGAGTAGAGCGTGGCAGTAAAGATTATTCTCAGGACTCCCAAGCCGCTCCTGCCTCATTATCTGAAAGTGGAGGAAGCCTTTCAAACGCTGAAGAAAACGACGATCTTCCGTTTTAGAAAAGATTAGTAATTAATAGGTAATCAGTTAAAAACCTCAGGCACCAATTAATTGGTTGGCTGAGGTTTTGCTGTCTAAGGCATCTCTCAGCCCGTTGCCCAGCAAAAAGAAGGCCAGCACCATAAACATGATGCAAATGCCCGGTAAAAATGCCAGGTAAGCCGAATCGGTTATAATATAGCCCCTGTTTGTATTTATCATGGCGCCCCATGAAGCTATTGGAGGTTGTGCACCAATACCCAGGAAACTTAAACCTGCCTCTATAAGTATAGCCGATGCAAAGTTATCGGCAGCCACTACAATAATTGCACCCATAATATTGGGCAGAATGTGTTTGAAGATAATCCTGAAATCAGAGAAGCCCATGGCATTACCGGCTTCTATAAAATTTTCCTCGCGTATGCTCATTACCTGCCCACGGACTATCCTGGCAACATCAACCCACATAGTGAGGCCTACGGCAATAAATACTTGCCAGAAGCCTTTACCTAAAGCAAGGGTAATTGCAATTACCAATAGCAGGGTAGGTAATGACCAAACAACATTAATAAGCCACATAACAAACTCATCCCATTTGCCGCGGTAAAAACCCGCGGTAGCCCCCATGAATATGCCTATTGAAAAAGCAATAAGCACCGATATAAAGCCAACCGCCAGCGATACGCGTATGCCAATCATCAGGCGGCTTAAAAGGTCCCTGCCTTCCTGGTCGGTTCCCAGTAAATATGTTTTGGTTATAATGTTTTTGGTGGTTATTTCTTCGCTCATATCTTTATATGTGCGGGTAAGTGGTTTATCGCTTCCAAAAGTGTAAAAGGTGGTTGATTTGTTTACCGAATCATTTACAAGATGTTTATTAAAATCGAGAGAATAAAGTATGTCTGCCATATTATACTTTACAATGGGGCCGTTATTTGGAGTGCTACCGGTATACCCTTCAACTACAATATTTGGTCCCTGGAAACCGAAGTGGTAAATAGGTATATCGTGATAGAAACCCTGCTGGCCATATAGCATTTTTGAGAAAAACCCTTCCTGTTCAATGTTTTCATTTTCGCGGTTGAGCAGCATTTGCACCTTAAAGCCCGGCGGTTTTACCGACAGCTCAAGCACCTGGTTGTTAGCATTTGGAGTAGAATCGGGTGTAATGGTGTATCCTAAGATAGCTACAAGTACACAAAGAACAATAAAATATAAACTGAACATGGCAAGACGGTTCTTCTTAAACCGCTTCCAGGCATGGTGAGCGAGTGAATAGGAATCAATTTCTACGTATTTTTTTTTGCGAAATTTGATCACAATACCCTCTTGTTTTTATTTAATAATCTCTTCCTTTCCAATGATAACGTGAAAAATTTGCCACTAATCCTACCCAACTCATATAAATAACAGTGATAAATTCTCCTGCTAAAAAATAAAATAACAGGTTCTGTTTCTTAAAAAAGCTGGTTGCGCAAGTTAACAATAAAAAGTCTATGGTGAATTTAGCAATAAGGCAAGATATGAAGGCTGAATTGGGGGTAAAATAGACCAATGAAGAAATGCCAACTACCAATAACAAAAAATTAGTGACAAAAACCACCAGGCTGACCAGGCTATTTATGTAGTTTTTAGAACGGAACCCTTTTGACCCCCAGCGTATACGTTGCTGCATAAAATAATACCAGTTAGGCTGTGCATGAGTATATACTATTGAATCGGTGTTTTTTATGAACCCTATTTGACCGGGAAATTGCTTGTTGATTTTAAAGAGCAATAAGGTGTCATCACCGGAAGGTATATCATCAATCCCCCTGAAGCCATTGACTTTTTCAAACGCGTCGCGCGTATACGCAATATTTGCTCCATTCGAGAGCAATGGAGTTTTTGAAAAAATACCTGCCCCTGCTAAAAGCGATAAGCCGGAAACTTCAAGGCCTTGAAATTTTTCGCAAAATGTTGATTCATTTGTAATGGCAACGGGTCCACAAATCATTTTATAATGTTTCTGTTCGTATAAAGAAACGATAGATGATATCCATTCTTTAGAAGCAATACAATCAGCATCGGTAATAAGTATCAATTCACCCGAAGATTCTTTTATACCTGTTTCTATTGCTTTTTTCTTGTTAGACTGAGTATCCTTTACCAATATATATTTCCATAAGACATTACTTTTTTCAAGCACATCCCGGCTTATTTTTTCGGTATTATCTTCTGAATGATCATCGGCTACAATAATTTCTAATAATGAAGCAGGATAGGTTTGCTGTAAAATAGAAAAGAGGCAGTTGGTAATATTTTGTTCTTCATTCCTACACGGAATAATAAGAGAAACTTTGGTTTTAAATTCTTTTACAGAAGGATTATAAGTCGGCGTACTTAGCCAGGCAATAATTTGCCAAAACAGGTAAATAAAATAAGCTGATGTGAATATAATTAAAGTAACGGTTAAGGCTACTAACATTACTTGATTTGTTTAACCGGAATCCGTTTTTCACCCATTAATTCTGCCTTTTGCCTGTTAAGGTTATTCAATACCTTTTCATAAACAGAATCAAGCAGTTTTGCATTATTGCAATAAAATCGCATATTTTGGTTATAACTGCTATCAGTTAGATGATGCTTTTTCCAGATAGACTCGTATGCCATTTTCAATGAGGTATCATTAGGGCTTTGGCTGTAACCCAATTGAGCTGAGGCTTGCAGAATATGTATATCGGAAAGTATAGCCGTCATTGTATCTGGTGTAACAATACCTTCAGGTATTTTAACATATGATTTACTGCGACATGAAAAAAACAGGTAAATAATAATAAAAGGAGCAAGTTTTATTAGTCTCTTATTACGTGTCATAGCTGTTGGCATTACCTGCAAATGTACTATAAGTCGGCAAAATGTCTTATTTTTACGTTCTAACCTTAGTACAATGAGAAAATATACTTCTTTACTTGTATTAGTTTTATTGGTGCCGGTTTGTTTGCAGGCACAGCTCAATTTTGTTTATCCGGTTGGAACCGCAAAAGGCGGAGCAATTACATCACTCGCTTCCGATTGGGAATCCATTGGAATCAGCCCTTCAAACCTCGCGTGGTCGAACGACCATACTATTTCGGCCACTATTTTAAATTTTGGAGTAAGTGCCCAGTCTGATGGGCTTACTATTCCCAACATTAATAACATAATTAACAATCATGATACTGCACTTCTTGAAAAAATAACAGCTTCACATGGCGGGCTTAATATATATGCCAATTTAATCTGGGCCGCGTTCTCTATTAAAATACCCAAAATTGGCGGGTTTGCAGTATCTATAAGCGACAGGGCATATAGCAACATTACCATGTCACCCAATGTCAGTTCTAAACAAGATTATCTAACGGCTTATGCGGCTATTGCCAGTACCGCTTATAGCTCTCAAAATGCACAAAAACCTAATAGTAATGTAAATATTAATACCCCCGATTCAATTGCCTATTTGGTTAATACACTTAATAAATTCAGTGGTTCTAAAGTTTCTGCCTATGAGTATCGCGAAATAAATTTGGCATACGGCAGAGAACTTTTTAAAATTGGAGGTGATAAATCTGCCGTTGAAAGCTATTCTGTACGTTCGAATGATAAAGAAGGTAAAGGGGATGCTGATAGTAATGCTGATTTTAATGCCTTTAAGTTTTATGGCGGAGTGGGGCTTAAATATTTAATTGGCATGGCCGATTTGAGTGGTCAATTTTTAGATGGCACAGTAACAGCCGACTATGCTATTGCCAATAAAATTGCCTTCTCTCCAATCCCCTCAGGGCCTCCCGGGCAGGGCTATGCGATTGATTTGGGCTTGAGCATGGCATATCGTAAATGGAAATTTGCTGTTGCAGCTACCGATTTTGGCTCTATTAAATGGACCGGAACGCATTCAACATTAAATGATACCACAGTTGTAAAAAGGATAATACAGGACAGGGGTGATTCATCTAGCTCAAATGTCAGTAATTATATACAAAGCAATGGTGAAACTTTTACAACCATATTGCCTGCTAAATTTAGGTTTGGTGCCAGCTATGAATTAAATAAGCTATTAACTGTGGCTACTGACATTATTTTGCCGTTGAATAACTCAGTTGGAAACTTGCAGGGGACTTATTATTCTATTGCAGCACACTTAACCATACTTAAAATTGCCACTTTCGATGCCGGCTTTGCCAGTGCTCAGTATTATGGCGTTGTTATGCCGGTGGGTATAGCATTTGGCCATAAGGTGCAGATATATTTTGGTGTAAATGATATACTCACTTATTTTGGCAAAGAAAAAAACACCGACGTTTCAGCAGCATTCGGACTTATCCGGGTTAACTTGTAATTTTACCGCTTTAGTTTATTTATGGCAAATTCATTTTCGGGTAAGGTAGTTTGGGTAACCGGCGCATCATCGGGTATAGGCGAAGCATTGGTTAAAGCATTTGCAAAAGAAGGCGCTAAGGTTATTCTTTCAGCCAGGAGAGAAGAAGAACTGCAGCGTGTTAAAAAAGATGCAGGGCTTAATGACCAGAATAGTCTTGTCCTTCCGCTTGATCTTTATCGTATTGATGATATAGATGCTGCTTTGAAAAAGGCACAGGAAAAATTCTCGGCTATTGATATACTTATTTGTAATGCCGGCATTGCACAACGGTCTATGGTTAAGGACAGTTTGTTGCAGATTGACAGGCAAATAATGGAATTGAATTTTTTTGCCGTTATTGCATTAACTAAAAAAGTATTGCCTTTAATGTTTGCGCAAAAAAGCGGAAATATTGTAGTTATAAGCAGTGTAATGGGTAAAATGGGCATACCATTCCGTTCTATGTATTGTGCATCGAAGCATGCCTTGCATGGTTTTTTTGAAGCATTACGCGGGGAAGTATTTAAGGATAATATAAAAGTGAATATTATATGCCCCGGCTATGTAAAGACCAATGTTTCACTTAATGCAGTTACATCAGAAGGTAAGGCACATGGCAAAATGGATAAGGGGCAAGAGAAAGGTATTACTCCCGAAAAATGTGCTGCCGGTATACTAAGAGCAATAAGAAATAATAAAGAAGAAGTATATATAGGAGGCTCAGAAACCATTGCACCAAGGCTGAAAGTATTATTCCCCCGACTTTTTTCAGCTATCATAAAACGCGTAGAATTTCATTGATAAAAATAGTATGAAGTATATTAATTCGCTCAATTTTGCCACGGGGCTTGATAGCAAGGATCCTTTAAAGAAGTTCAGAAAAAAGTTTTTGTTCCCAAAACACAAAGGAAGAGAAGCGCTTTACTTTACAGGTAATTCATTGGGCTTAGAACCTGCAAGCGTAAAAAAATATATAAACGCAGAACTGGAAGATTGGGCTAAATATGCTGTCGAGGGCCATTTTGATGCGCGTAATCCATGGTATTCTTATCATGAAATGTTTGCTGCCCCATTGGCTAAATTAATGGGTGCTAAAACACACGAGGTGGTTGCTATGAACCAACTTACGGTTAACCTTCACCTTATGATGGTTTCTTTTTATCGGCCTGGTAAGAAGCGGTACAAAATAATTTGCGAATCGAATGCTTTTCCTTCAGACCAATATGCACTGCAAACACACGTTCAGTCTCACGGATTAAGCCCTGATAAGGCTTTAATAGAAATTGGCCCACGCAAAGGAGAGAACCTTGTAAGAAAAGAAGATATTTTAAAGGCTATAGAAGACAATGCTGATGAACTGGCACTTGTAATTATAGGCGGAGTAAATTACTTAACCGGACAGCTTATGGATATGCCTGCTATTACAAAGGCGGCACATAAGGTTGGCGCATACGCTGCATTTGATCTTGCGCATGCTGCCGGAAATATTGAACTAAAGTTGCACGATTGGGATATTGATTTTGCGGTATGGTGCACGTATAAATACATGAATTCGGGCCCGGGCGCTGTTGCAGGAGCCTTCATTCACGAAAAGCATACTAAGAATCAAAAACTACCAAGGTTTGCCGGTTGGTGGGGCTATGATAAAAAAACGCGTTTTCAAATGAACAGAAATTTTGAGCCTATGAAAACCGCGGAAGGATGGCAATTAAGCAATGCTCCGATATTTTCTATGGCTGCGCACAAAGCCTCGCTAGATGTTTTTATGGAAGCGGGAGGAATGCAACCATTATGTAAAAAAAGTAAAGTGCTCACAGGTTACCTTGAATTTATAATTGGAGAACTGAACAGAAAAATAAAGGACAAGAAGATTAAGCTGGAAATTATTACCCCAACAGATCCCTCTCAGCGCGGATGCCAGCTTTCAATCATTGCGCATGGCATGGGCAGAGATTTTTATAATACTCTGACTAAGAGTGGTGTGTTTTGCGACTGGCGTAATCCTAATGTAGTTAGGTTGGCTCCGGTTCCGCTTTACAATTCTTTTGAAGATGTATGGAGGTTTGGCCAAACGGTTGAACAAGCACTTAAATTGAAATAAACGCATCAATTTGTTGCATTCAAAAGCAATAAGTTTTATTATTGCGCTTCATTACGGGTAGGCTCTAAGTAATTACACTTTATTCTAACAGGCGGATATATTAAAATGGCTAAGAAAAAACGTTATACACCAAGGTATATATTTGGGTTGGCCATGCTTCCCTTTCTCATTATAGGATATTTTTTCAGAAAAATATTCTGGAACTACCTTACCAAAAAGAAGCCATTTATAGAATGGGTAGTAATGGTGCTTTCTATTGCAATTGTAGTACTTGTGATATCGGGTCTCTTACGTGGTGACTTTAAACCGGGTAAAGATACCCAGGATTCACAACAGTCTAAGAAAAAGCATCGCTAGCTTTTCATATTCATACCGAGGTTATAGAATACAAAACTCCATATATCACCAAATTCATCTATTTGTTTTGATAATGGCTTGCCCGAACCATGCCCCGCATTATGATCAATACGTACAAGTACAGGTTCAGTTCCTTTCTGGTGTTCCTGCAGGGTTGCTATAAACTTTAATGAGTGAGCCGGCACTACCCTGTCATCATGGTCGGCAGTGGTAACAAGTGTAGCTGGATATGCCACATCTTTAACATTATGCAAAGGAGAGAACTTGATAAGATTATGGAATTGAATCGAATCATCACTTGTTCCATAGTCACCCGACCACGACCAGCCAATGGTAAATTTATGGTAACGCAACATATCTAACACACCTACTGTTGGTATAGCCACTTTGGCGAGGTCAGGGCGTTCGGTCATAACCGCACCAATAAGCAAGCCACCATTCGAACGGCCATGTATGGCTAACTTTTCGTGCGATGTATATTTATTGTCAATAAGATATTGGGCAGCAGCAATAAAATCATCGAACACATTTTGTTTATTTAGTTTTGTTCCCAGTTCATGCCATTTTTCTCCATATTCTCCACCCCCGCGTAAATTAGGCACGGCATAAATGCCTCCATTCTCTAAGAACAATGCTACACTCGGGCTGAATGCAGGCAATATGCTAATGTTAAATCCTCCATAAGCATATAAAAAGCATGGAGTAGTGCCATCCATTTTTGTGCCTTTTTTGCAAACTATAAACATAGGTATCTTGGTTCCATCCTTACTAGGATAAAACACTTGTTTGGTTTCGTAATCATCGGTATTAAAATCAGCAGCTGGTTTAAAAAACACACTAGATTTAGCTGTGGTGGCATTGTATTTATATATGGTAGAAGGCGTTGTGTAATTGGTAAATGAATAGAATGCAACACTATCTTCTTTATTGCTGCTAAAATCACCATTACCTAAACCGGGAAGTTCTATTTCTTTTAGTTCTTTTCCGGTCATGTCAAGCATGGTAAAGTGTGTACTTACGTCTTTGAGGTAAGATGCCACAATATTCCCGTTGCACAACCAAACTCCCTGCATCAGATAGGTTTTCTCAGGAATAACAGCAGCCCATGAATCAGGTTCCGGTTTATCTAAATCTATTTTTACTAATTTATAATTAGGTGCGTTTCTGTTTGAGAATACAAGCAATGAATTGCCCATATCATCAATAATATTATTATCGCTTGTGAAATCATTTACAATGGTTACGAAAGGAGCACCTTTCTTTGTCAGGTCTTTTACCATAAGCGAATTTCCATCGCTGGTTTCTTCTTCGGTAATGCTTAAATATTTTTCATCTTTGGTAACATCGGCTTCCATAGTGCGCTGCATATGTTCCTTGTCTTCAAACACAAGGCTGTCAGTGCTCTGTGGTGTTCCAACTCTGTGATAATATATGCGTGAGTGTTCATTCTTTTCAGTAAGCGCTGCACCCTTCTTGGCGGCATCATAGCCTGTATAAAAGAACCCATGGCCTTTCCATGCTATGTTCGAAAATTTTATCCAGGTAAGAGTATCACTCAATTGTTTACCCGTTGCAATATCAATTACGTAAAACTCATTCCAGTCCGAGCCTGCTTTACTTATACCGTAAGCAAAATATTTCTGGTCGTTCGAAACACCTGTAACTGCAATTGATGTAGTACCTTCTTTTGAAAGAGTATTAGGGTCGAGCAATACCCTTGGAGTTCCATTTGCGCCTTCTTGTACATCTAAAACACTTTGGTTTTGTGTGCCATTGTTCTTATAATAGAAATAATAATTCCCTCTTTTAAATGGTGTAGTGCATTTACTGTAATCATAAAGCTTGGCAAGGCGTTTCTTTATCTTATCTCTAAACGGAATTTTAGAAAGATAGTCTTCTGTTACCTGGTTTTCAGCTTGTATCCAGTTAGCGCGCTCAATAGTAGTATCGTTCTCCATCCACCTGTATGGGTCAGCTACTTTTGTGCCAAAATAATTTGTAACCGTATCCACTTTACGTGCAGCAGGGTATTTGAGTTGCTGGGTTTCATTTTTGCATGCAGCCAGTAATAATACTCCTGCAACCAGGTAAGTTAATTTCATGAGATTTGTGTTTGAGCTTGATTTGTTAAATCAAAGGTAATATTATCTTATTACCTGCACAAAGCCATGATGGTCATAATTGGTATTACCACACTTGGCTATTATAATGTAATAATAAACCCCATCAGGAGCGTCTGGTCCGGAATTGTTAACCTTGCCATTCCAGTATGCTTTGGGGTTAGTTGATGAATACATTTTTACTCCCCAGCGGTCATATATTTCTATTGAGTAGGAAGGTTCACTTTCTGCATGAATGACAAATTCATCGTTTGAGCCATCATCATTAGGTGTAAATACGTTTGGCACTATAAAATCTAAACATTCAATCTTTACAATTATTTCAGCGGTACTCAGGCAGCCATTACTATCTGTTCCTATTACAGTGTAGGTTGTTCCATTTGCAGGATTTGCATTTGTTGTGGCACAAGTATAGCATCCAACATTACCGGAAGGGTTCCAAATATATCCAATTGCCCCACTTGCACTAAGTATGGCTGTACCTCCAGGCGCAATTGTCGTATCGCAGCAGGCTGTAATTCCACTCGACCCGTTTATTAATACGGTATGATATGCAGTATCGGAGCAACCATTTGTAACTACTACATAAAAAGTACTATCCTTATTAAGTGAAACACGTATTGAATTGGATGTTGCGCCGGTATTCCATATATAAGTGCCACCGCCCGAAGCCGTAAGTGTAACGGAGTCACCTTTGCATGATTTGTTTGTGCCTGTAATTAAAGCAGATGGTTTTGGCTTAACAGATACTTTATATGTTGTATCACTTGAGCATTTACCCAATGTGCCCGTAACTGTATAGGTAATAGTGAATATTGGATTTACAGTAATTGATGCTCCTGTTTTTCCTGTACTCCAAACATAGCTTGTGGCGCCACTTGCAGTAAGTACTGTATTTGTTCCACTACACACAGTATCATTTCCACTGACTGTAATTACAGGAAGGGGTTCGACATGTACCACTGTAGTTAATGTATCAGTGCCACAAGGGCCTTTAATAATAACCGAATAACTTGTTGTAGTTGATGGTGCAACAGTTATAGAACTTGTTGTAGCCCCACCAGGCAACCACTTATACGAAGTTCCGCCAGATGCAGTAATTGTTGAACCAATTCCTTTACAGGCACTGTCACCTATAACTTTTATTGAAAATGCGGAAAGCACATAGACAGTATTTGTGGTATCTGTAGAACAGGAACCATTACTTACCGAGACTGTATAAGTAGTTGTAATAGACGGACTGACTGTGATACTTGAAGAAGTTGAACCCGTATTCCATAAATAAGCCCCCCCGCCGGTAGCGGTTAAGGTAGTGGAGTTACCCAGGCATATAGTATCCTTACCACTTATTGAAACTGTTGGAGTAGGTGTGACAGTTATAGCAACAGATGTAGTGTCTTTGCAACCGGCTATACTGGTACCAATAACAGTATAAGTTTGACTAATAGTAGGATTTGCAGTTGCGGTTGAGCAACTTGTGCAGTTTAGCCCTGTTGAAGGTGTCCAGATATATGTGTTTGCTCCGCTGGCAGATAGGTTCGAACTTTTCCCGGAACAGATTGAAGCACTTGGGGGTGTAATAGTAACCACTGGTTTGGGATTGATAGTTACTATTACGCTGGTATCTTTAATACAACCTCCATTGCTTATTCCTACCGTATATGTTGTAGTAGATGCAGGCTTAATTGCAATGGAGTCATTTGTTCCACTGGTGCTCCACAAATAGGTACCGCCTCCTGTGGCGGTTATAATAGTGCTATTACCCGGACATAAAGAAGTTATGCCAGTAATTGTTACTGATGGCAATGGGTTGACAGTAATTTTAATATTTGTGTCTTTAGTGCAGGTTCCATTACTTACAGATAAAGTATATGTAGTTGTACTTGATGGAGAGATATTAATACTGCTTGTAGTTGCTCCTGTACTCCATATATAGGTACCACCACCGGTTGCAGTAAGCGTTGTAGGGCTGCCTGAACAAATAGTATCCTTGCCGCTAAGTGATACTAATGGTGGGCTGGCAACTGCTACAATAACAGTTGCAGTGTCACGACAGCCTGCTATGCTTGTACCAATAACAGTATAGGTTGCAGTTGATGCTGGGCTGGCTAAAGTGTTAGAACAACTTGTACAGCTTAATCCTGTTGAAGGTGACCATGAATAGGTAAATGCCCCGCTTGCAGTGAGGTTAACATTTTTGCCGGGGCATATTCCTGCACTTGGTGGAGTAATTGACACACTTGGTTTAGGGCTTACTGTGATTACAATACTTGAGTCTTTTGTACATCCTTTATTGGTTACACCAATTGTATATGTAGAGGTAGATGTAGGTTTTACGGCAATAGTATCATTAGTTCCGCCGGTGCTCCATGAGTATGTGCCACCGCCGGAAGTGGTAATAATAGTTGAATTTCCCGGGCATAAAGTTGTTGTTCCGCTTAACGTAATAGCGGGTAATGGATTAACAACAACTTTAATGATTGTATCTTTGGAACAAGCTCCGTTGCTTACACTTACAGAATATATGGTTGTAGCCGCCGGTGAAACTTTTATGCTGTTTGTAGTTGCACCTGTACTCCATAAATAACCTGTACCCCCTGCGGCAGTAAGTGTAGTATTCGATCCTTTGCAAATAGAATCTTTTCCGCTGACTGTAAATCCGGGTAGGGTAGTTATTGTAATATGTACATTCTTTTTAATTGTATCAATGCCGCTACAGGAACTATCAATTAACATTACGGCATAAGTACCCGAATAAATGTAACTGACAGCAGGATTTTGCAAAGAAGAAGCAGATGGAGAGCCACCAGTGAATGACCATTTCCATTTTACAGGGCCTCCTGTATATAATGAATAGAAAGATTTAAAATATGCAGAATCATTGGGGCAAAAAACACTGTCTTTTGCGATAAAGTTTGCATTAGGTCCATATATGGTATCTATCAAACCTGCCCCGCCGGAAGTTGCTCCATTGGCCGGGAATGTAGGAAAAGATAATGTTGTGCCATTAGCTCCGCCATTTACCATTTCAGTTACACCATAAGAAGTTGCAATATACCCGCCGCCGCCACCAGGTCCTTCAGCTTCACCATCCGATGCAGGTATTGTCTGGTTACCTCCTGTTCCACCATTTGCCTGTATTGTTATACCGGAAATATTTCCGGTTGAATTAATTACTACTGTTCCTCCTGCTCCGGCACCACCAGCTCCATCTCCAAAATATAATGAATCTTTAATAGCAGATTGCCCATTAGATATTATATTGCCTGTACCAGATATTGTGCCGTAACTGACAATATAAATCAAGCCGCCTCCATTACCACCAGCACTTCCATCAGCATCATCCTCATCTCCTGCGCCGCCGCCACCACCAAAAAATAATTTACCTGTTGAATAATCCAACGGCCTTCCACCTCTTCCACCAACTGACCTTCGATCGTCTCCCAGCCATGAAGCGTTACCTGGTGCCGTGGTTAATGGGTTTGGACTATTGCTGCACCATGTATATCCCCCTCTTCCACCACCTGATCCCTTAAAAGCTGACATCCAGCTATATTCTAAATTCCATGCAGTAACATATCCAGCCTTACTAATATCGGGAACGCCAAAACCATTGATCCAATTTGAAGGAACACCTGCATTTGCACCGCCGCCACCGCCGCCATTCCAGGAATCACCACCGCCACCACCATTAGCCGGTGCACCTAAGCAGGTACTACCACCATATTGGTTGTAATCATTTCCATATCCCGCTATGCTTTCTCCTTTATATGCCCCGTTAATGGTTTGATTTGAACCAAAATATGTTATCCCTTTCGGAATAGATCCATTATTGAATAATTGACCACCTCTAAAACCATTATTAGAAGCATTTATTTGACCACCTGAATTTATAATTGTATTGTTTTGAACTTCTATAGCAATAATACCACCCACTGTACTATCCCATGGATCACATGTTACCGTTCCTCCACTATTAATAGTTAAGATACTGTATCGAGGTATGCGTACTATTTCAACTTTCCCTTTATATGAATAATTATTTGTTAACGGACAAGATAATGTAATTGTAGTACTATTTGGAACTAAAGCAACTTCTCTAATTTCGTTATTACCACAATTATTATAATTTAATATTGCCCCCAAGGTACTATCATTCGGGGTTGCAATTGTAGGAGTTGATGAATTAGGTTTACCATTGATAGTTGCGCCTTGTATTTGGATGATCATTACCAGATCACCTGAAGCTAAAGAAGCAGAGAATCTGCATGTGCGTTAAGGCTGCTATTGACCACTGTTATTGATGTGCCGCCTGAGATTGCATTAGCAGTAAGCGAAGTATATTCATTTACTTCTATAGTTGAAGATACAGTTAGTGGGCCATTCTTTCCTTTTTGGGCATTTGAAATGTTAAATATTACAAGAAAGAAAAGTATTGGTATTTTACTCGGGCATTTCATAATTAATTAATAACGGTTACTTTACCAATATAAGAGCGTTGTACTCTATCAGATGTATTTATTATAAGTTCGTAGACATAGGTATCTTCCTGCACAGTAATTCCGTCATTCTTAACTTGGCCATTCCATGGCTTACTTGTCGTGGTCTGATATATAAGGGTACCCCACCTGTCAAATATATACATTGTATAGGATACAATGCAGGCACCTTTTGGATAAAATAAATCATTTAATTCATCTCCATTAGGTGTGAATGCATTTGGCAGCCATACTATACCACAACCTTCAACAGTTATTATTACAGAATCTTTTAATTTACACCCTATACTGTCGGTGCTTTCTACTGTATAGGTAGTTGTTGAATTTGGTCTTACTGTGATTTTTGCACAGGTATCGCATAAAGATTCGCCCGAAGGAATCCATAAATAATTTCCAGAGCCTGATGCTGTTAAGACAACACTATCTCCTAATTGAATAGTAGCAGAACAACATGCGCTTAAAGTTCCTCCCGGATAGACATTAATTTTAGTTTGCAGAGTAGTATCCTTACAGCCGCCCACACCAACAACAACAAAATAATTATTAGTTGCATTCGGTGAAACTGTAATTGAATTTGTTGTGGCTCCATTGCTCCAGTTATATATAGTTCCTCCTTTTGCAGTTAATGTAACTCTACTGTCAGGGCAAATAGAAGTGTCTTTACTTATTGAAGCCTTTATACTACCTGTTGTCATTACCGTAATGGTAGTATCCCAACTGCAACTACCTTTATTAACGGTAACTGAATAGGTTGTATTTGAAACAGGGCTTATAGCAATGCTGCTTGAAGTTGAGCCCGTACTCCATGCATAAGAACTGCCGCCATGAACTACCAGAGTGTCTGAGCCACCATTACTGCATAATGGATTATTTCCTGTAACAGTAATCCCACTAAGAGATGTGACAATAATATTTACATTTCGGGTCACTGTATCGGAGCCACTGCATGATGTTACAATTAACTTTACAGGGTAAATACCTGAGTTTTTATAATAGACGGATTGATTTTGCAATGAAGAAGTCGATGGAGTTCCACCTGTAAATATCCAACTCCACGTTGCTGACCCTGGCCCTGAATATAATGAGGACATACCTGAAAAATGAGCTGAATCTCCCTTGCAAAAAACTGTATCAGTAACTAGTATTGATGCCGTATTTCCAGGTATAATGCTTATAATGCCATTACTACCCATCGTTGCACCATTTGGCGGAAAAGTGGGAAAGGATAATGTCGTACCATTTGCTCCGCCATTTACCATTTCTGTTACACTGTTAGTAGTGGTTATATATCCGCCGCCACCGCCGCCACCAGGCCCCTCTCCTTCACCATCCGATGCTGGTATGGTTTGGTTACCTCCTGTTCCTCCATTTGCTTGTATCGTAACACCGGAAATATTCCCTGTTGAATTAACTACTATTGCCCCACCTGCTCCTGCTCCACCAGATCCATCACCATAAAACAGTGAATCACCTAATGCAGATTGGCCATTTGATATAATATTACCTGTACCGGAAATGGTCCCATAACTTATCAAATAAATTAAACCACCACCATTTCCACCTGCAGTTCCATGCCCATTATCTTCATGTCCGGCACCACCTCCACCACCAAAAAACAATCTACCGGTGGAATAATCTAGTGGTCTTCCACCTCTTCCCCCAACCGATCTGCGATTATCTCCCTGCCAAATACTATTTCCCGGTGAATTGGTTAATGGATCGGGTTTATTACTGCACCATGTATACCCACCTCTTCCACCACCCGAGCCTATAAAAGCTGACATCCAGCTATATTCCTGGTTCCAGGCAGTGGCATATCCTGCTTTACTTATATCAGGAACGCCAAAACCATTGATCCATTTTGAAGGAGCTCCTGCATTTGCACCACCACCGCCGCCGCCATTCCAGGAATCACCACCACCGCCTCCATTAGCCGGGGCACCTAAACAGGTGCTGCCGCCATACTGATTATAATCATTCCCATATCCCGCTATACTTTCTCCTTTATATGCTCCATTAATGGTTTGATTTGAACCAAAATATGTTATCCCTTTCGGGATGGTCCCATTATTAAATAATTGGCCGCCTCTAAATCCAGTACTGGAAGCATTTATGTTTCCACCACTATTAATTATAGTATTATTTGCAACTTCAATGGCTACAACACCACCAACAGTACTGTCCCACGGGTCGCATGTTATATTACCTCCACTATTTATCGTTAGACTGCTTAAACGAGGAATTCTAACTACTTCTACTTTACCGGTATAACTATAGTTGTTTGCCAATGCACATGATAAGTTTATGGTTGTACTATTGGGTATAGATAACACCTCTCTTATTTCATTATTACCACAGTTATTATAATTTAAAATTGCACCCCAGCTACTATCATCCGGGGTTGCAATTGCTGGATTGATTGCATCTGGCGCGCCTTTTATAGTTGCTCCCTGAATTTGTATTATCATTATTAAATCACCGGCAGATAGAGAAGCAGAGAATCTGCCATATGTGTTAAGGCTACTATTAGCTACTGTTATTGAGGTACTTCCTGAGATTGCATTGGCAGTAAGTGAAGTATATTCATTTACTATTATAGTTGAAGATACAGTTAAAGGTCCATTCTTCCCCTTTTGGGCATGAAGGCAAATACAAACTAGCATTAGGAAAACTATAGAAGAATTTCTCAAAATAGTTAGTGGCTTGTTAAGGTGCAGGCTACCGTAACAAATATACTAAAAATAGTGGAACCCCTTGTAATGTCAGGATTTACCTTGTTTTCCTTTAGTGGCTATCAATAAAAACTGTTTACCCAAAAAACCCCATGCAAATGGCATGGATAAGTATGTTTTTATTAAAAATCTGTTAACAGGCAGTCCACCGCGGAAAGACAGTGGAAGAAACTTTGGATATATCTTATCTATTTCAAAACCAGCACCGTATAAGTGCTCTGCAACACCAAGCTCAGAAAGGATAACAGTATGGTCGGCAAAATCAAAATATTGCTTATAAACGTATTTAAAGTTTGGCCCCATAACAACAATTTTCCCACCCTCGGCCAGTATGCTATACATCTTAGTCAGGAAATCTGCTACTTCTTCTTGTGAATGTAAGTGCTCAAGAAAATTTGAAATAAAAACCAAATCATAATAATTCTCTTTTAATGGCACAGTAAGCACATCTCCAATTACAATTTTCACATCATTCTTG
>JABCZW010000044.1:19992-20867 GCA_013289475.1 Bacteroidota bacterium | reverse complement strand
AAAAGTATTGCCAGGGGAAGAAAGCCCTACGCCAATCTTCCCACCAGATAGGATGCGCATATATTCTGTCCCATTTGTTTTAAAAACAAGGTCTTTGGCATCAGTTGTTCCTAAAAAATTTGTGCCGGGTGCAGTTCCGGAATTTCCGGTAAGAGACCATTGTGCATTTGCACTAACTGCAACGCCCAAAAGCATTGCCAGTGTTAGTGTTTTTCCAATCGTTTTTGTTTTTTTGTTTTTCATGATAATTGAAATTTAGAGGTTTAAAGAATTAATGTTTATTGAAATTATTGAAGGAAAGGCTCTATATACAAGTGATTGAATGTGTCTTATAATAGTTAACATTAATGCTGAGATAAATCTTATTTCACAATTGTATACAAGAACTATGAAATTCAAAAATATTTTTTGTTAATTTTTTGTGAATGCTATTAAATTACGTATTTATACGTAGAGGCACTACGTATTTTTACGTAAAAACGCTACGTAATTTTACGTAGTTATTAAGAAATAAAATAAAAAAGGGAAATATTTTACTTGAGCATTTTCTTCAAATCATCAATGCACTTAATGTTATCGGGCAGTTTCATTAAGCCTTTCATCTCTGCTCTTTCCCTAAAGAATATTCGTATCTTATTCCTATATTTGATATAAGAGACATAGCCTATGCAAAAATATTTCAGCATAATTATTATTATACTTTTCTTTTTACCGCTTATGGCTAAAAGCCAATCACCATCAATATTGTGGCGCTTTAATACGCACGACATGTCTTTTGGCAATGCAGCTATTGATGATCTGCTTGGAAACGGCAAGCTCGAAATTGCATTTAGCTGTTATTGGGGCGACAGTAACATTTATGTGGTTAATGCCGC
>JABCZW010000044.1:0-19982 GCA_013289475.1 Bacteroidota bacterium | reverse complement strand
ATATATGATGTATTTAATAATGGCCACAAAGAAATAATTCTCGGTTCATCGTGTAACCCGGTACTTACCTGCTTTGCTGGGGCTACAGGAAACATAATATGGCAAACACCTTTCGGGGGGACAGATTCGCCACCATCAATAGATAATGACAGCTCGGGAAAACCTCAAATATTAGTTGGTGATTTTGAAGGAAGGCTTAATTGCTTTACAGCCGATAGCGGCCATTTGAAATGGCAGGTGATGGTTGATGATAGCGCTGCCATTGAAGCCTCACCTGCTTTGGTTGATATTAATGGAGACGGCCAGCCCGATATTATTGTATGCACATGGAGCCATGCAGCTTCGGGTGACAGCAGTGCTGTATATGCTTATGATGGGTTTACACATAAACTACTATGGGAGAATCCTATTCCGGCCGATGTTATATATCATGGCGCCGCTTTTGGCCCGGTTAGTGAAGATGGCCACTCTGAACTGGCAATAACGTCATACGACGGCCATGTATATTTATTGAACGGGCCCGATGGAAAACTAAAATGGACATATCCTACAACCGGACTGGCATACATTGGCGACCCTGTAACTATCGGGAGCATAAAAAATGACGGGCATTTAGAAATGGTTTACAGCGGAGGATATGGAGAAGAGGATGCACTGGACAGAAATGGTAATTTACTGTGGAGTTTTTTTATGCCGGCGTATGAATCTTCTTTTCGTGGTGCGGTATTGGCAGACGTAAATAACGATGATACGCTTGATATAGTATTTGCCTGTTCCGACGGAAAGGTTTATGCCCTTAATGGTAGTCGTGGCAACCTGCTATGGGATATTAACCTTCGGGACGACTATGGGGACTCGAACTTTACACTCGAGCACGGCCCCGTTATTGCAAGTTTTAAAAACGATGATACACTCGATATTTTTGTTGAAGGCGGACATACCTTCTACCCTAATATTGACAGTGACTTCGGAAGGGCTTATGCCCTTAAAATCGGACCCGGAAAAGAGCCGGGATGGAAAATGTTCCAACACGATTATGCACGGAGCAATTGCGTTTGCAATCCTTTCCCGGATGCAATAAATGAAATTAATATCACTCCATTAAAAACTTCTGATTACCCTAATCCATTTTCTAATAATATCACCTTTAATGTTTTGCTAAATAAAAGCTCCGGGCTCTCGGTGGTAATATATAACGCGCAGGGAGTAGCAGTTAAAACTTTTACAAATGAACGGTTACCTGCGGGTAATTATACATTTACCTGGAATGGTAAAGGTGATTACGGAAACGATCTGGCAGACGGTGTTTATTACTGCAAGCTAATTGCAGATAAAAATACGGCAGTAAAAAAGATTGTCTTATCAAGATAATATAGTGCGGAAACCTACTTGAACATCTTCTTCAGATCTTCAATGCACTTAATATTATCTGGCTGCTTCATTGAGCCTTTAACCTGTGCTTTTTCTTTATCGGTAAGGTGCCAGCTGAGCGATATATCGTCGGTGCCGGTATTATCTATCTGGAAACTGATAACACTAACTTTACCACCATACCAGCGGCTCATATATTCCAATACACGGTCTTCCTTATAATTTTCAACCGGGAAAAGATTGCTGTAAAACCTGTTTACAGGAAAGGTAAAACTTTCAATAAGGTTATGTGGCGAATTATCGCGTATGGCAGGTTGTTTATACTGGTCTCTTATTTGTATAATTATAATCCTGTCGGCATTATCGGCCAGCCATTTCCTGAATGTGTAAACATACTTAACCGATTCTTCTAACCCGAAATTATCCAACAGCCCCGCATCCATAGCTTCTATGGCGGGTTCGCTTGGCAGCATGGTTATAGGTGTAATATAAGGGAAGGTGGCATTCATGCGCAGGGCGCTGGTAAAGCAAAGGTTCTGTGCATCCTGGTTAGCAAACAAGCGGGTAAACTCAACCGATTGTGTCATGGGGCTATAGCGCAGGTTGCTGTCAACATCATAAGCGGTCATAAACGAAACGCCTTGTGATGAAATAATAAGCTTGCGGCCATCATTTACAATAGTTGGTGTAATAAGCATCATAGGTATTATGGCCTGCTCTTCGGGTAAGCGGTAATCTTTTAAACGCTTATTCAATACACTGTCGGTATTTTCATCCAGTTTTTCTTCAAAAGCAAAACCACGATCTTTAGTATAGGTATATTTTCCGTCGTTAAATTTTTGCAAACGGAAAGCAAGGTCATTGGTGGCAATGGTAAATGCCATAGGGTTCAATATATCGCGCGATATGTTGGCCAAATACCTCGGGTCATCCGGGTCAACCGGTTGTCCATATTCCTTTCGCAGGTACATCTCACGGTAATATGCGGCACCAACCAACCCACCCGATGAACCTGTAATCAGTTCTGCACGCTCAAAAAACTTACCATGAAATACACTATCTAAATATTTCAGAGTATAATATGTCCACATAGCCGAACGCAAACCGCCACCACTGGTATTAATAATAATAAACGGTGGCCTGTCGGCATTGGCAACATCCGAATTTTTATCTTTCCATAAGTTAAGTATGCCCAGCATGTGGTTTTTATCATGTAGTTGCAAACTACGATCGTTGTTCAACTTATTAAACTCCTCAAAAGAATATGCGGCAGGTGCAGCATTATAATTAAGCCCGTAAGCTTTAGCTGCAAACCATTGCCAGTGTGTGGAAGAAAAATAATTAATTACCAGCAGAATACCAAGCACACCTATAGTGGTCCAGCCGCGCAACCAATTATGTATGGCGCTAACCAACATGGTAAAAATGGTAAATAGCAGAAATACGCTGGCGGCCGCAGGAACCATAAGCAAAGGGTTATCGCGAAAAACACCCAATAACAACAGGCTTATAATAGCCACCACTTCAAACACGGCCCCGGTTTGGTGGTTTTGCCTGAATATACGTTCGAGCATTTTATGATCATAGTGCTCATAGCCCCGGGCAAGCCTTACACTCATATTTCCTGCCAGGTACGTTTCAATATGCCAGGTACGGTCGGCATAAACAGCAGCGTTATGCGATGCGGTTTCCCATTGCATGCCATAGCCCAGCCTTACTTTCTCTTTTTTAAATGTTACCCTCGATGCCTTTTTAGGGCCGATGCCAAATACCTTGAATATATTTTTATCGAAAAGATAGAAATAGGCCATGGTGAGAGATAGAAAGGCAGTTACACCCAGCAGGAATCCGCCTACATGTATCCATACCGCCGAAATTGTAAGATTATCGTAAGAACGGTTTTGAAACTCGCACAAAACAAACGTAATAAGGAAGATAAGAGGTATCAGGCAGTTGTTGAGTATGAATATAAAGAAGGGGCGATCGAGCGTTGCCAGGAAAGGGAAACGAAAACTGTTTACAATATAACTGGAAACATTGTAGGACATTATAAAACCACCACACGAAAAACCCAGCAGGAAATAAGAGGTAAAACTTACATGGTTAAAATATTCAGGATATAAGAAAAGGTATGGCACACCATATTTACCTGCAATTGCTTTGGTGATGAACCCAAAAAAAAGCGCCCAGATAAATACAAATACGAGGTTCTCTTTAATGGTTACCAAAAACAACTGCAGCGGAAAGAAGTAAAAACTCCTCCTTAGCTTCTGATGTTTTTTAAATAATATCTGCATACACCTCCAAAGTAAAAAGTCAATAAGGTTTATAAAGTTTGTAAAGTTTCTTTTACTCTTTACTTTATAAACTTTATAACTTTCAACCATTCATTGTTCACTACTCCATTTTCTCTTTTACAGGTTCTGAATGATCTTCTCCTTAGGGTATTTTACGGAATAAGAGAAAGTAAGTTTCCTCGTCTCGCCCGGAGCGAGTGAAATATGCCATGTAAGCTTGCCTGTATCGGTGTTTTGAGATGCACCGCTCTTATCAATTACTTCTATAACAATATCCTTATCAGTAGTTACCGGCACCTGGTCGAACACCTCTATTTTAGTTGAATCGGTATGGGTATTACGTATGGTTATTGAATAGGCAAACACCTGTGTTCTATTGGTACCAATCCATTTGGTTGAGCACAGTTCCCTCACGCGTTCACGCTTCACAATAAGTTTTTTATCCATACCCAACGAGAAGCTTATGGTATCGGTAGTGCTTTGGGCATTAATGTATGATTTACCCACATAAGCACCGGCGTAGTAAATATTAACCTCGCCCGGCAGCAGGTCCAGATCTTGCCAGTGGATAACATCGGCCATTAAGAAAGCATCTTGCTTAAGCTTAGGTGTGGTTTGGTTGCGGTATAAAGCAGGAAGGTCTATCTTTTTAATATCTACAGTATGGGTTTTGCCATCTGTTGGTAAGGTATATGGCACATCAATATGAAACTCCACCGCCAATTGACTTTCATTAGTGGTAGTATTTACCGTGCTAGTATTATATACAGCATTTGAATTATTAACCGTTACCTCATTTAAAGCTAAATGGTCTTCCATTTCAGCTTTTTGTGCAACGGGTGCAGGAGATGCACCATATCCACTCGACCTGTAACGTGATGACTTATCGCTATTATAATAAGTCTGCTGAAAACTCAAATACCAGGGGTTTAAAAATGGGGCTGTTTGGCTAACTTCAGGATTCGATGTTGAGAGTGTCAGGTCAACATTGTTCCAGTCATCGCCGGTATGCTGGTAAACACTTGCCTTATAGGTAAGTTCGCAGTTATGCTTAATATCTTTGGCACGCAGGTCATAAATAGGGCTCCATCCGGCAGAATAAGTAAGGTACGATAAACGGAAGCTAAGGCTTTGCGCATGTTCACTGGTTACAATCGCTTCCACATCGGTTGCCAGGGTATCGGTGCGGCTCCTCCACTCTAACATTTCACTGTTTATCTTATTCAGTTTGCCCTGTATAAACCTTTCCTTTTTACGCATCATCATAAGTGAATCATCAATATGTGCCACCTGGTGCACATAAAAATCATACATGGCTTTTACGGTTGCTGCATTGGTGCCATTGTTGGCACCCGCTGTGTTGCGGTTATTATCTAACAGGCTTTTGCCTGCTTCCATAATGGTAATTTCATTTCTCAACCTCTCCATTTCATCGTTCAGTACATTTATTGAATCTGACCATTTTCTTGTTCTTACATTTTTTTTGCTTTCGCTCAAATAGTCTTCGTATGAAGTAACCGAGAGTATGGTAATATCGCCTGTCGATGAAAGTTGTATACTTTCCTTATCTATATAAGAAGGTAGTCCATGAAATACTACTGTTGTTTTCCCTTCAGGCAATTGAGCCTGTACTTCGTGCGTTAGTATGGCACCGCTTAAATAAACGGTTACCTTTTTAACAGGCGGTGTAAGGTCTAATGGGCTTTGCGCATTTGCCGCTAAAGCAATAATAGACGATAAGATTAAAATATTTTTTTTCATGGAGAGATGTTATATGGTGTAAATATAATTGAATTATGAGTTAGCAGTTATGAATTATAAGTTTTAGAACAATGAGTATATTTTACAAATATTCAATATAATGGATGAAGGATTGATGAAGCCAATTAAATTAAATATGCTGCCCGCGACTCATAACTCATAATTCATAACTTATAATTAACTATTACTATCTTTACCATTATAAAACTGTTTTAAATGGAAGAATTACACGCTTCGCCCCCTGCAGCGCACCATTCATACGCCACCTTCTGGAGGAGGCTTTCCGCATTTATTATCGACAACGCACTTATTCATTTATTATTCCTGCCTTTTGTGTTTATATACCTGAAAGAAAAAGGAATCTGGGACCTTTTAATAATGGCAAAAGAGGCGCATGACAGAGGCTTTTCGGTAATGGACAGTTCTATGAGTTTTACTATTTTATTTGGCTCGTTTTTTAATACCATTCTTATAATGGTGGCTGCCCGCACCATTTTCGATATGCTATACCATGGCCTTTGGGAAGCATCGCGCTACCAGGCCACCCCGGGTAAAATGGCGGCAAATATCAAGGTGGTCGATGAGCATGGCAACAGGCTTACCCTTGCACGATCATTAGCACGTAATTTTCTTAAAATTTTATCGAATATTACCTTTTTCATTGGCTATATAATGGCATTGGTAACCGAAAAACACCAGGCCCTGCACGATAAAATTTCTAACTGTTTTGTAACCCGCGATGTTTACGAAGCTGCTCCTATACCTAATGTTGAGTATGCAGGCTTTTTAAGAAGACTGTTGGCGATTCTCCTCGATTTTATTTTAATTTCCATATTGGTTTCTCCGTTAAAAATGTTTCTTATAACAGGAAGCCAGGGCGCAATGGAAATATTTTTCCATAACATACAGCACCCCGAGAACCAGATCATGCCTAACATTGATGAAATTATAAGGGAATCATGGATTGGCATTACAACTACTTTCCTCACCTTTTTCTATTTCGCCTCATTCGAATCATCAAGGTTCCAGGCTACACCGGGTAAAATAGCTATTGGCATACGCGTTACCGATATGAATGGCCACAGGCTTTCGTTCTGGAGAGCAGCAGGCAGGTATATTGCCAAATATGTTTCGAATATTACCCTTTTAATAGGATACATTATGGCAGGCGCTACACCTAAATCGCAGGCACTGCACGATGAACTGGCCGATACCCTTGTAATTAAGAGCCAGGTACCTAAGTAATTAAGAATTATGAGTTATGAATTATGAATGACGAAATAGCTCATCGCCTATAATTACATATTAGCTATATGAAAATCACTTTAATAGCGCTATTCTCATTACTCCTGTTATTTACCGGATGTTATCCTTCGCACAAATCAATGGAAACATCTCCCACCTGGAATGTTTATGATTATGCTATTTCATTTAAACTGAAAGATACCATTGAAATAAAAATAGTTGAGTATATACCGGCATTTTGTAATTGCGGAGTTCTTGCATGCGCATCTAACTGTATTGGAATTACTCCAACCAATGACACTATCAGGGTTATTTGCCTATGTGATACTAACGCATTTACAGCCGGCATGAAAGTTTGGGTTGTACCCGTAACGTATGAATTAAAGAGAGGAGAGTGTGCAGTAGCTATGAACAGCCTTAGTGAGCCTACTCCATCGGCCATTCAGTTGAAGAAATACAGAACAACTGATGGAGAACTTTTCCTAAAAAAGTGACATCAATCAATATTTCTCCGCAAACTCAATCTAAAATATTTCACTACTTTTGTATTCCCCGAATGATTTGATTATGAGGCTAAAGCTATTGACGTTATTGGTTTTTCTATCAGGAATTACATTAGTTAATGCACAGGCGCCGGTCGATTCGAACGGCGTGCCGCTTATAGTGCGAAGAGGGTTCAATGAAGAGCATTCCGATTTTTCTAAAAAGACGGAATGGTTTGTGTTAAAGCACCCCCACGATGAACCAGAATACATTGCTTTTTTTGATGAAACCGGGGGCTGGACGGGACGTGTATTTGTTGACTCACGCGGACACTTAAGCGATGTCGTAGCCAAGCATATCGATTCTGTCCCTAAAGCAGTACAGGCAAAATTCAATGCCCAGCACTTTGGCGTAAAGGTTATACAATGGAGTAATGAATATTACTACCCACCCTATAAGTACTCGGTAAACTTTTTTAATAACATGCACGAGTATATTGTAAAGTACGATTCGGCTGCCCGTATATCTAACACCATGATCCTCGTTCCCAACGATTCATTACCCACAACATCACAGGCATACTTAAAAAAGCAGTACAGTAACTTCCTGAATAAAGAAACATGGCCACTGCGTATTAATATTGATTCTGCTAATGTTAAGACCTACCAGGTAGGTATTCGTAAAGACAAGCTGAATTATTTCAGAGTAATCTTCAACTCAAGCGGCGAGTATATTAAGTCTGATATTATAAAGATCAGGGAAGGGGAATAAACATTCGATATCGAATAACAAACATTGAATAGCGAATAATGAAGTTAAAGTCTTTAGAGTCCTAAAATTCTCACCCTACCAACTAGGTTCTGTTCAATAATTATTTATTACCCTATTGTCAATTCCTAACTATTTTTATATCTTTACTATGTTTAACTAATGGTGGTAACCAATAGGTTATTGATTTACTGCTCTTAATAGCTCCTCTAAAAATTGTGTTACCATGAAAAAAAATATCTTATTCTTTTTAGTATATCTCTGTTGCTTTTTATACAGTAAAGCACAAACTCCGTACACAACAAAAATCACTAACTGCTCCTCCGGAATATATACTTCAACCAATGCGCATATTTGCCCTGTAAATCTTGATTCGGCTACCATTCAGGCAACTGCTGGCTGGCCCTTTGGAGCAGGATATAAATCCATAACTGATCTTCATGTATTAGTAAACCAAACCTATACAATTAGTTGCGGTGCAATAGTCGACTATAACACTATACAAATAGATTCAGGCGGGGTGCTTGAAATAATGCCTGGCAACGGCTGGACATATTTAGGGTGCAAGGGCTCATTTATTTTAAATGGGACAATATTAGGCGGTGGAACTTATTCTACAGGATTGAATACACTATATAAAACATATCTGGTTTCAGATACTGGCACATTGTCAGGAGATACTACTTCATGGACATTTATGCAAGGAGGTGGTGGAAATGGTGGTACCGGCTCGGCAGCATATGACTATCCTGGTACACCTAACTATTCCACAACTAACCCTGGAGGTAATGCAAATTATGGAAACGGTGGCGGTGGAAGCGGTGGCGGAGGTACAGGTTTTAATGGAGGCGGGGGTACAGGTTTTTTCCCCGGATATGTTGGTGGTGATGCAACTGACTCGACCAGCGGATATGGGGGCCAGGGCAATTCGGGCTGGGGAGACCAACCCAGCTCCGTTAAAATATATGCTCAGAATGGAAACACATCAAGCGATCAGACTAATAATAAAACATCAAGCTATGTTCCGGGAAGTTCGGGTGGCTCAGGCGGCACTAGGGGAATCCACGGAAGCCTGATTTACATTAAAGCATTATCTGGCATTACAGGCAAAGGAACTATAGATGTGAGAGGTGAGAATGGTGGCAACGGAGGAGCTTCAGGGAATGCTTATGATTCTCACGGCGGATATTTTTACAGCAATAGTCTTTACGGGGGATTAGGAGGAGGAGGTGGTGGTGGCGCCGGTGGTGATGGTGGATTTGTATTGTTAAATTATGCAGGTACTCTATCTTCAGTATCTATACTAACTCAAGGAGGTAAGGGTGGCCTCGGTGGAAAAAGCTGTGCGGACTGTGATACTACCCAATCGGAGCCATATGGGCAAAATGGTAATGCGGGGGCAAATGGCGCACCAGGCAATTATCAATCTAAAAATATAAATTCATTTGCATACCAATGGCGAAATAATTATGCCAATATTGCAGGAGCTACAGCAAATATTTTTTATGCTAAAGCAGCCGGCCATTACGATTGCAAAATTAAAGATCCAAAAGGAAATTTTCATATTACATCTGACCCTGCAGGTTTTAATACAGATACTGTAGTTTCAGATGGTTCTCCGATAGCAGTAATAAAATCAGCTAATCCATCCCTTGTAAGTTGCGTAGGTGATACTATTACATTGACAGCTCAGTACACCAGTGGCCAGACTTACCTGTGGCTTAAAAATGGCACGGCTATACCAGGCGCAACAGGTATTTCATATAAGGCTACCTTAAATGGTAATTATCAAGTCAGAACAGGGAATACGTGCAGTTATGCAAATTCACCTTCTGATAGTTTAGTTTTTAATACTCCGCCTTCTTCACCTACCATAATAACAAGTGGAGCTACAACCTTTTGTCAGGGCGATAGTGTGAAACTAACAAGTAGTGATGTTACAGGCAACATATGGAATACAGGAGCAAATACAAAAAGTATAATTGTAAAAGCAAATGGAGTTTATACAGTAACATATACCGATGTACATGGATGTTCAGCCACTAAGGATACTACTGTAACCGTTAAACCTGCCAGCGTTAATGCCGGGCACGATACTGCTATTACATGCGGCAATAATATTCAGCTTAATGCTGTATGTAATCCACCTTTACCCACATCAATAGTATGGAATCCACCCACATACCTGAGTAATGCCACTATCGTCAACCCTATCTGTAGCCCTACAACTGCAATTACCTATACGATAACAGCAACCTTGAATAATGGGTGCAGTGCCGCAGATGTTATAAAAATCATGAATAACCCTGTCAGCGATGTGCAAATATGTTTGGTAACGGTGGACACTGCATCATTACACAATATAATAGTTTGGGATAAAACCGGAATGAGCAGGATAGATAGCTTTAAACTATATTTTTATAATTCAGCCAATAAATGGCAATTAATTAAAGAGGTGCCATTTTCTGCACCAAATTATTTAGTTGACAGCACACCTATCAATAACCCTAATGCTAATACTGTTAGGTATTGCTTAACAGCCTTAGATTCTTGTGGTACTGAGGAAACCATAGGTGCAAGCCCGTGGCAAAACACATGCCACATAAATCAGGCTCCTGCAGGTACATTTACTTGGGGAGGTACTGGTTACCTCAAGCAGGGTGTAACCGAACCGGTGGCTACTTATTACCTGCTTCGCGATAGTATAAGTAATGGAAATTGGAAAACAGTTGACTCAACAAATGGATTTCAAAATACTATGTCAGATGCTGTTTTCCAGGCAAATCCGGGTAACTACCCTTTGGTAAGATGGTGCGTATCGATGATATTGAGTGACTCAGTAAATACAGGCTGTATCGAGCCTTTATTAAGGCCAATACATGCGGCAACATCAACGTCATCGCGTAGCAATACCCAGCACAATGGTACTATAACCTCAACCTTAAGTTCAGCCTCAGACTTAAACAACATCTCGGTTTACCCTAATCCTGCAACAAATACTATTACGATTAGTACGCATGGATTAAAGATGCGTGAAATAAAGATAAGTGATATGTTGGGCAAAGAAGTGTATGGTAATACGTTTAGTAGATATATAAATATATCAAACTTGCCTTCAGGTATGTATATATTATCAGGAACCGGAGAAAATGGGAATGTATATCATCAAAAAATAGTAAAGCAATAGAATAAAAGTAGTAATTAGTATAACTTCCGAATTTGAGCAAAAATTCTTTTTAAGAAAAATAAAAGCAGGCCTGTAAGCCGGATTCTGTCGTCTCATATTGCTATGAGAGTTCTATCATTTATCTAGGCAGGGCATTGCTACCCATGCTCATGCAGCCTACCCACCGTGTTGGGCGAGCAGCCCTCAAACCACGGCATATTTGGCCTTGCAACACCCGGGGTTTATCACTTTTGTTGTTACCAACAAAAATCGTGAGCTCTTACCTCGCGTTTTCACCCTTACCCTTTGCGGTAAACGCCAGGGCGGTATATTCTCTGCGACACTGTCCATTACCGGTATTTACTACCGGTCTCCCTCGTATTCTGGGGGCGGGTTGCTCTAAGTTGTCCGGACTTTCCTCCCCGTATTGCTACGCGGCGATAGAACGGCCTGCTTTGATGCAAAAATAAGAAAAATAGTGCTTAGTGACGAGTGATTAGTGGTTAGACAAGGCTGTTTGCGTTAGGGATAGTAGTGGAAAGCCCACAGCGAAGCGAGGACTTGGAGCGGATAGCCCGACCCGAGGCACGAGGGGAACGCCCAAATAAGTTAAAAACAAAAACTGAGATTGCTTCGTACCTCGCAATGACGAATACCATAATGACAGCTACAATATATTGTCCATTTCTCGTTAATAACTCATGTTTAGGGCTCAAAAATTTATATAGCCTTTATCTATCTTTGCCTTTTGTAAAAAAGTAGTATGAAGTTGCGGATTGGCATAATTTTCGGGGGATATTCGCGGGAGCGTGAGGTATCTTTTGCAGGCGGAAGGACGGTTTATGATAACCTGAACAAGGCCCTGTTCGAACCTGTACCCATTTTTGTTGACAGCTTTGGCAATTTCGTTATCCTCGACTGGAAGTACATTTACAAAGGCAGTATACGCGATTTTTACCCTCCGGTAGAGTATTTGCCCCATACCCCGCACCATTACCAGGTTTATGCCGAATCGCTGAAAGATGCAGAAGATAAACTGGCAGTTAAAATGCTGCAAAAGCTGGGTAAACCCGTAAGTGCAAAAGAATTAAAGAGCCATATTGATTTTGCTTTTTTGTGCCTGCATGGTGCAGGCGGAGAAGATGGCAGCATACAGGGCCTGTTAGATTATGTAAAAATGCCCTACTCGGGTTCGGGTATATATTCATCGGCACTGGGTATGAACAAAGCCATACAGCGCAGATGGATGTATGATATTGGAATGGCTGTACCCGGCTTTATTATTGTGGACCGTGAGCAGGGGCTTGATACTGCGACCATTAAAAAACTTTACGAAGATGTAAAGACTCAGATCGGTTTACCGTGTGTTATAAAACCTGCGAACCAGGGTTCATCTATTGGTGCAACGGTATTAATGCAAACCGATTACGAATCGTTTGAATATGCCTTACTGAAAGCTTTCTTTTTAACCAAGCTTAGTTATAGCCTGTGGAAGGGAATGACCAAAGAGCAACAGGTAGACTATGTGCGCCATATTGGCGATATACGCGAAGCAATTGGCTTCCCGATGAAATTGAAACAGGGTAAAAAGACGGATGTTGTTATTCATCCTGAAGAACTGCTGAAGAAACTTACAGTGCATTTCCAAAAGTCGAAAGATGATGTGTTGCTGGAAGCCTTTGACGGAGAAAGTGAAGTGATGATAGAAACTTTTTTGCGTGGCAAAGAGTTTTCGTGCATTGTAATACAAGATGAGAACGGCAAACCTATTGCCCTCCCTCCTACCGAAATACGAAAAGGACAAGAACTATACGATTATCGTTCGAAATATTTACCTGGCCTGTCAAGGAAGATAACCCCAATAGACTTACCCGAAGAACGTATAAAGCAAATTGCCGATGCGTGCTGTACCCTGTTCAGCAATATGCACTTTAACGTATATGCCCGTATTGATGGTTTTATAACCGATGAATTTAAGATTTACCTGAACGACCCCAACACCACTTCGGGTATGTTGCCGTCGTCGTTCTTCTTTCACCAGGCAGCCGAAATTGGTTTGAACCCTTCTCGCTTTCTGACCTATATTATTCGTGCATCGTTGCAACAACGCATTATACAATCGCGCCAGAACCCGCAATACATTGAATTGCTGCACCGCACTGATACATTGATAAGCGAGGACAAGAACAAGGCATCGCACAAAAAGAAGATTGCTGTTATATTAGGTGGTTACTCATCAGAAAGACATATATCAGTCGAGAGTGGCAGGAACATTTACGAAAAACTTGCATCATCATCGCAGTACGAACCTATACCGGTATTCTTAGCAGGTAAGTCAGGCAACTACTCTTTGTACCAGATACCTATTAACATATTGCTGAAAGATAATGCCGACGATATAAAAGATAAGATTGAGAATTTCAAAGTGCACCCTTATATAAAAACAGTACAGGTTAATTGCAAAAGCATTACCGAAAAATATTCGACCGGCAACAGCCTTACTCCACCCCGCAAACTGACCTACGCCCAACTGGCTAAGGAAGTAGACGGGGTATTTATTGCCCTGCACGGCAGGCCGGGCGAAGATGGCGAGGTGCAGATAGAATTGGGTAAAGTTGGCTTGCCTTTCAACGGTTCATCGGCAGTTACATCGGCTATTACCATTAACAAGTACGAGACCAACAATATACTTCGCCATAACGGATTGTTTGTGCCCGATGATATTGTTATTAGCCACGAAGAGTGTAAGAAAGACACCAAAGCGCTTTATAAAAAGCTGGAGAAAACCCTTGGTGTGCCTTTTATTGCAAAACCAATCGACGATGGATGCAGCTCTGCCGTGCGGAAGATTGATACACAGGAAGAATTTGAGGCGTTTGTAAAATTGATATTCCGAAGCCAGGAAGCCAAAGATGTGAAAGCGGCACAGATATTAAAGATAAAGCAGAACGAAGAGTTTCCGCAAAAGCAGGCTTTCCTTGCAGAGCAATTGATAAAGAGAAACGGCGCACATCATTTATTGGAAATTACAGGCGGACTCTTAACTCATCACACAGGAAAAAGCAAGACCTACGAAATATTTGAAGCATCGGAAGCTTTATCGGAAGGTGCTGTGCTTTCGTTAGAAGAAAAGTTTTTGGCGGGCGAAGGACAAAATATAACCCCTGCACGTTATGCACCCAACCCAAAACAAAGGCAAGCAATTTCAGAAAAGGTAAAAGCAGAATTAAAGAAAGCAGCCTTATTGCTAAATATTGAAGGCTATGCCCGTATTGATGCTTTTGTAAGAGTATATAAGAACGGCAAAGTGGAGGTAGTATTTATTGAAGTAAATTCATTGCCCGGTATGACACCTGCAACTTGCATATTCCACCAGACCGCTATTAACGGTTATACTCCGTTTGGGTTTATAGATGCCATTTTAAAGTATAGTTTTGCAAAGAAATAATTTGATAATTTGATGATAAGCAAATTTGATAATAGAATACCAACTGACAAATCTTTTTCTTTCATGATCAAATCACCAAATTACCAAATCATCAAATAAAGAAGATGGGCGAGCTTAGAGAATTCTTTAAAAGCAAAGTGTTTTTTATAAACCTGGCCATTGCTATAGTGGTATTAGGTATTTTCTTTGGTGGTGCTTCTAAATTTTTATCGTGGTATACCCGCCATGGCGAGTTTATTGTATTGCCCGACCTTACAAAAAAATCACTGACCGATGTGGAAGGACTGCTGAAAGAAAGGGACCTGAAATATATTATCATCGATTCATCGTATGATGAAAAACTACCACCTCGCACTGTAATTAACCAAATACCCTATATAGGCGCCAAGGTAAAAAGCGGACGTAATATTTACCTATATATTACATCAACAGTTCCACCGTTGGTGCAGATACCTGCAACCGGAGTTATAGATGCACCTTTTGCAAGTGCCAAGCAGATATTAGACCGCGATGGAATTAAAATAGCAGGCATTACTAAAAAGGTAGATATATGTATTGACTGTGTACTTGAAATGCGCTACAAAGGCAAACTCCTTGCCCCCGGCGATAAATTGCCCGTTGGCTCAAGGGTTGATATAGTGTTGGGTAAAGATGTTAATGACGGGCAGTAAGATTCAATAACTATTTAATCTAGTACAAAGCGTATAGGTATGTTGTACGATACCCTTACAGCAAAACCATTCTGCATACCCGGCGTCCAGTTGGGCATAGATGAAATAACTCTCACGGCCTCATCGTCAAGCCCCTGGCCTCCGGTAACACCTCTTAATACTTTAACAGTACTAATGCTGCCATCTTTTTCTACAATAAAACTTATATAAACGGTTCCCATAATGCCATTTTTTTGTTCCTTTTTCGGGTAGTTTATATGCTTTGACAGGTATTCGTTAATATTTCCGGGAAATACCGGCATTTGCTGCACTGTTGTAAATACATCCTCCGAAGGCCCTGCTACATAATAATCGAAATGCTCTATGGCAGCGCCGGTTGAGTCATAGCACCTTCCCTCTACAAACTTTCCATTCTCATACTTGTCTCTTCTTTTCAGCTTACCATTCCCCCAATAAAGAATAACGTATCCGTTTAGCGAGCCATTTGCATAATCGTAAGTTGACATTGGCTTGCCATTTTCAAAATATGATTTATATGTTCCCTCCAGTTTGCCTTTATTATGCGGCAACTCTGACTGCAACTTACCATCCTTATAATAGTATTTACTTACACCTACAATAGTGTCATTGCTATAGGTAGTTTCGTCATCCAGTTCGCCTGATTCATAGTAATACTTCGATACTCCGTTTTTCAAATCATCAACATACTTCACCTCCGAATATAAAGTACCATGTTCCTTGTAATACCATTTACCGGTTCCGTTCCTTTTATCGTTGGTATAAGGTATTTCAGAAAGCAGGTTGCCGCCTGAATAATACCACTTACCGGTTCCTTCTTTCTTCCCATCGGTATAAGGAACTGTAAAACGAAAATCGCCATTGTCGTACCAGCCCTGGCTTAACAGTATATTACCCTGTGCATCTCTTACCGTTTTTGATTTCTTCTTCCCCGATTTATAGTACTCCATGCATGTACCGGTGTACTTCGAATTTTTATCATTGAGCGTATCAATTAAAAGTGCTCCGTCTGTTTTACTATTCAGCTCACCGCTAGCATAATAATCTCTTATGGTATCAAGGGCTTTATTATTCGCATCGAGTTTTACAATGCGGTAAAACGCCACCGTATCGGTGGCTTTAATAACTTTCCAGTCACTGTTATAATACACTTTCGTTACTGCTTGCCCCTGAGCAACCATATTGCCTGCGGCAAGAAGTACTGCTAATGTTATTTTATTTTTCATAAGTGGTGCTTTTACCGGAATCTACTTCATTGCCTCATAATCGCTCATAGCAAGCACCTTTTCGGGGCTCAGCTTCACCCACTCTTCGGGTGTAAGCTTTGGGTTATTCTTTAAAGCGGCCTGCATCATATTATAGCCTATAGTAAAGCCCGACCATTGCGGGTAAGTATCATTGCCATACATAATGCCTCTGTTCAAATAGAACTCCTCACTCCGCATTTCCATTTTCACACGGCTCCATATATAGGCTTTCTCTTCTTCCGATAAGGCGTTAGTCCACGGTACATTTACACCCGGAAATATCATGTGCGCATATACATCGCCTTTACCCTCATAAACCAGGTATTGCAACAGCGACCATGATGACATTTTACTGTAATCGATCTTGGTACAGTAAGCATGCATATATTCGTTGGCAATGCAATATTCAAGCATGGTGCTCCATGACAGAACTGTAGGATCAATAACAATTATTATCTGCTGGCTTCCTGCAGTAAGGCTCATTATACCGCCGGTTTTCTTTATATCAGCCTTTACAGTGCCGTTAACGGGCTTAATAAAAACCGACAGTTTTTCGATCTTTATATATTTCCTGCACTCCTGCAAAGCAGCTGCAACCAAATTTTCAATTTTCTCCCTGTTATTTTCTATTCCAATAATGGTATTTTGTATGCCCGCTGTATCATGAATAGAAAACCCCAGGAAATCTTTCACCGCCTCAGCATATTCTGCTGCCGAAAAGTAATTCTCATAAACAGGCTTTTCTATTTTCTGGCTATAAAGGGTATCGTAATTTTTCGCGCCTGCCCTTGCATCTTTCAGGTAAGCGTTATAAAAGTTATCGAGAAAAACAATCTTATCTCCCGCAGGTGTAACGTGAACAGCCGGTTTCAGGCTATTTGCATCATCATTAGCTGAGTGCTTGCAGCCAAATAAAACTAAAATAAAACAAAGTGGTAAAAGTCTTTTCAATGGGATATAGCTTTTCAAGTGTTTCAAAGTTAATTCTTTTTATAAATATCCTGTTTAGATTGGCAAAAACAGCCATAATATACGCCGATAGGCTTAAAACGCCCACTTTGGCCTAAAATATTGCTCCGGGCAAAATAATACGCTATTTTTTCCGTTATCTTCGCAGCACCCTTATACATTATGTACAGAATAGGATACTTAGCTTTATTATTTCTTCTCCCTTTAGGCCTTGCAGCACAAGATCATATTGTACCCCTGCATAGCAACCCTATCGTAAGGCATGCCGCTGCACAGGAACAATTAAATAAAAGCACCAAACGTGCCATGGGCAGTAGTATGGCTACCCTGCCCTTTTTAGATGATTTTTCATTACCCGGCCCTTACCCCGATACCAGTAAATGGATCGATAAAAAAGTATATGTGAACTATGGCAACCCTGTTTGCCCGCATACATTAGGCGTGGCAACTTTCGATGGATTAGATTCTGTGGGTATGCCCTATAACCGTTACGCATCTCCCGGTTCATCTGCTCCTGCCGATTTTTTAACATCAAAGCCCATTCACTGGAACATACCGGGGTTCACTCCCGCATTAAAATTAAGCGACTCTATTTACTTTAGTTTTTATTACCAGTCGGGTACTTATTTTGGCAATGATGTAAATGGCAGAAGCTCGTTGGGTTACTGGCCCAAGGAATCGGACACGTTGTTATTACAGTTTCGTGCAGGAGGAGATACATTATGGCACACCATGTGGTACCATTTGGGCTATGCCCCTACTGCCGATACCGATACCGTTTTTCACATGGTAATGCTGCCTATTAACAGCCTTGCCGATACTATGTACCTGCGCGATGGTTTCCAGTTCAGGTTTATGAATTATGCCTGTGGTTCGGGCGATGCTGATCATTGGAGCATTGACGAGGTGTATCTAAACCAGAACAGAAATTACCACGACACGATGCAGGATGATATTACCTTTGCTTACGAAGCACCGAGTATGCTGGCTAATTATACTGCTGAGCCATGGGAGCAATACAAAATTGGTGATTTAAGAACCACACCTATGCGGCTCTTTGAGCGGAATAATTGGGATTCGGGTAAAATTATTAACGCTACTTATAATTACACTATCAACACCGCTTCCACTACCACATATTCCGGTGGAGCTTATAATGTTTACCCTTACGTTGATAGCTTGTACAACAAATTCGCCCCACAAGCACTTCCTCCACTTTTAACAGGTAAATTCCCTACAACTCCCCTTACCGGCCCAACAACATATACCATTACTCATTCGCTCTCAAACATCGGCGATTTTGATCCATGGAACGACACCCTGCGCTACAACCAAATTTTTAGCGATTACTATGCATACGATGATGGCTCGCCCGAAGCTGCCTATTATGTACAAGGGTTCGGAACACTGCCTACCTACCTGGTAACCCAGTTTAAATTCAACAACCCCGATACCATTATGGGGATGCGCATTTACTTCGATTATTTATTTGTAAACTCAGGCAACTACACCTTTAAAATGATGGTGTGGAACGATAACGGTGGTTCTCCGGGCGATACTATTTATGTTGATGATACTATAGTAAATCCTTCTTACAACTTTACAGGCAACGATTTATATACAGGTTATTTCTTCAGAAAGAATGTTCCCGTAAAGGCAGGCACTTATTATGTAGGTTGGGAGCTTACTTATGGCGATTCTATAAACGTAGGTATTGACCTTAACAACCACAACGGCAACAAGATATTCTACTGCATCGACCCTTTTGCCAAAAACCTGACCTGGTATAATTCCACCTTCGATGGCAGCCTTATGGTACGCCCCATTATGGCATCGCCAACACTGGTTGCGGGGGTAAATAATATAGATGCACCTGCGAATGAAATAACCCTTTACCCCAACCCGGCTAAAAATGAGGTTATGCTCTCGGGTAATTTGCACAATGCACTTGTACGCATAATGGGTGCCGATGGCAGAGTGTTATATACCGATGAGCATTATTCTGGTAACAGCATCAATACATCAACATTACCAAATGGTTTTTACCTGGTGCAAATAACCACCGAAAAAGGAGAAACCACTTTTAAGAAGTTACTTATTTCGAAATGAGGCCTTGGGGCAATCCCATGCACTCCTCTTCAAGTGTACATTTATAAGAGGTAGCCACCTGAGTAATTTAGGGTTATTGGCAGCATGGTTAAGTAAACCTATTTGTATTCCGTGAAGCTTCTTAGAGTTATTAAAAAGGCCAATTGCCAAACCATTTTGATGAATAATATGGTTGTATGGCGCCACAGCAAAGCCATTTATTTTTTCAGCTTCATTATCCCAAAGGCTAATTGAAACTCCATTTAACTCGCCGCGCGATGAATCCTGCCCATTATGCGCAGTGTCATCGGTACCAGATTCTACAGTTCCGCTAACAAACAAGCCATTCAATGTATCGCCCCATACACATCTTCCTGCAAAGGCAAAACCATTTATTTTATTACTCCAGCAATCTGCAGCACCTATTCCTATGCCATTAATTTTTTCTCC
>JABCZW010000043.1 GCA_013289475.1 Bacteroidota bacterium | reverse complement strand
ATTCCGGAAGAAAAAGAAGCGATTAAAGTCTAAGCCAAGCAGATCGAGCAAAGAGAAGCGGCTGAAGTCAAAGAAAATTCATTCTGAGAAAAAGAAGTTGAGAAGAATGCCTTAAATTTTTTAATATGACAGAGAATAATACCATAAGAGAAGTTTATACAGTCAGCTTAGATGTTTTTGCGAAAATAGTTACAACAATGGTTTTTGCAATGATGCCTGGCGGAATAATTTTAATGTTTACCACACCACCCTGGTATGGCGGGCTTTTTCTTTTTTTTACCGGGTTCTTACTTACTGGTATTTTTTATTTGTATAGTGTTAGGTGTTATATTCTCACTAATGATAAATTCATCATTCAGCGGCCTTTTTCGCGGTTCAACCGCGAGATTCTGTATTCAGATATTATAAGTGCCCGATTGCCTGAAAAAGGAGATTTTAAATGGACATTACGCACTGCCGGGAACGGAGGAATGTTTGGTTACTCCGGCGATTATTCGAGCGAAAAACTGGGTGATTTTACCATGTATTCAACAAACCGGAAGAAATCTGTAATAATCAGGCTGAGACATCCTAAAGAAACCATTGTTATTTCTCCTGATGACCCGAAAATGGCAGAGGCAATTACCAGCAGGTTGGCGAAAGGATAATTTCCGGAAAACCTTAGGGATTTAATAATGCATATCATATTGATTATTAACTATATGTTATATAATTAAAATTATAGGTTTAGATGGGTAACATTGCCATCTAACTGAGTACTATAAGCTATAAATGAAAAAGAGTTTACTTTCAGTTTTAGTTTTTCTGGTTTCTCTGATCGGGGTTTATGCTCAGAATCAGCCTACACTAGGTGGCCATCCTGAAGATCGGCCTGCTACACATACAACGCACGATGGCAGTAATACACTAGGGCAAAGCTATTACAGGCACGATGTTTGCGGGCTTAATTTTGTTGAAGCAGATACTTTAGTAGAAACAAGGAGCACGACCTATGGTTTTAATGCAAATGGAACCGGAATTCCGACTTTTGTAAATATTCACGGCCTTCCTACCGGCTGCGATTCAATTGTAAAGGCATATTTATACTGGGTTCAATCATATACTGTGGGTAATGGTGATCCTACCTCGCTTACCGTAACAAACCCGGCTGCTGCAAATTTTAATTATACGGTCAATAATATCGGGCTTTCGGTTGGGCAAAACTGGGGCGACATAGGCACAGCTACTTACCGGGCCGATGTAACTAATTCAATCAGCGGCAATGGTAAATACAACATTAATATAACGGGTTCAGGTACAATGAGCAACGAAATTGACGGGGTAAGCCTTATTATAATCTACCGTGATTATGCTGCTACATATACCGGAAGTATAACCTTGTTTGATGGTGCCGATGCCGAATGTACATCGGGCATTACCCTGAATTATACGGGTAATGGTTTTAGTACCTGTGCTGCAAGCCCTAATGCTGTTGCTTTTGGCCTTTTTGGTGATATGCAATCTAACATTGGTACGGGTACAAACGTGCAAACATTCAATGGCAGCACAGCCACTTTTACCAATAATTTCTGGAACTACGATGCTATAACAACAACACTTACTGCGGGGCAGAATTCAATTGTTTATAATACCTATACCAACGACTTAAGCGATTGTTATGTGATAAGTTTATTGGGCCTTTACTGGCAAAATACAAGTTGTGTTACTTGCACAGTAGGTTCTAGTAAACTTAACCTTACCATGACCCAGACGCCGGCAAGTTGTGGTGCCAATAATGGCAGTGCCAACGTAACTACTACGGGAGGTACACCTCCTTATACATATAATTGGTCTACCGGTGCAACCACTTCTTCTATAACTAATATGCCTCCGGGAACATATACGGTGACAGTAAAGGACGCCGGTTGTGATAATGCAATTGATTCTGTTAAAATTACTACGTCAACTCTTCCTTTAACCGTAAAAACAAGTTCGGGAGGTTCTTTTTGCCTGGGAGGCACAGGTACATTAAACGCAAAGGGTGCAGGAGGAGATAGCATTTACACCTATACCTGGAATCCAGGAAATATTATCGGGCAGACAATTGTTGTATCACCAACCGTTACAACTACATATACGGTTACGTTAACAGATGGATGTAGTTCGGCACCGGCTAAAGGCACCGTTGTTGTTACTGTAAATCCGCAGCCTTCCATTGCATTTGGAGTTGATTCGGCAAATGGATGTTACCCACTATGTGTCAACTTTACCAATAACACCATAATAGCTTCAGGCACGGTAAAAACATGGCAGTGGAGTTTTGGCGACGGAGGTACTTCTACTTCTCAAAACCCTCATTATTGCTATACCAAACCGGGGGTATATACAGTAACCTTAATTGCCATATCCGATAGTGGTTGCAAGCAGCAGTTATTTATAAATAATATGATAACTGTTTATGATCACCCGCATGCTAATTTTACTTACGCTCCTCAACTGGTTACTATATTACAGCCTAATGTTCAGTTTACCGACCTAAGCGTTGATCAATATGGTATAAACAAATGGTTTTGGTCTTTTGGTGATCCTGCTGATTCTACAAGCACAGTTCAGAACCCAAGTCACACATATGCTGATACAGGCACATTTTGCACCTCGTTAACTGTCACCAATATTCATAATTGTACCGATGCTGTTGAAAAATGTATAATAGTTGAGCCTTTCTTTGCCCTTTATGTTCCCGATGCGTTTACCCCTAACCACGATGGCTTAAATGATGTGTTTTTGGCTGAAGGGAAATATATATGCAGCTTTGAAATGTGGATATTTGACCGTTGGGGCATGCAGATATTCCATTCTACTGATATAACCAAGGGCTGGAACGGAACTGTTGGTGGCGACTCAAAACAGGTTCAGGAAGATACCTATGTTTACCTTATAAAAGCGCAGGATTGCCGTGATGGCCAGCATCAATTACATACCCTTATAGGAAAGGTAACTTTATTAAGATAATTCAGTAACTTTTTAACACAGTTTTCCACAGTAAAACAACCCTTTTAAGCCCATTGTTTCTGCAATATCGGGCAAGCTGGTTTTTAACGACATAGCCCCTTTTTTACACGCTGGAAACTTTTTATTCAGCGAGCTACTTATTTTTCTACATTTGTGTACTTACATGTATTGGACTAATGCTGAAATGAGACAATTTGGCAAGGCATTTGCTTTAATTATTTTCACCCTGTTATCCCTAAACCAGGTTTATGGGCAGGATAACGTTTGCATGCAAAAATCTGTCCCTTACAAGGCAGGTAAGTTCTCTTTTGCTGCTACCAGTGGCGATTTTAACGGAGATGGTAAACCCGATGTTGCTGTTGTTAACTACAATGGCGATGATATGGTTATACTAATCAATAATGGCGATGGAACCTTTAAAGATCCGGTTAAAATACCTACCGGCCACTATCCTACCTCGGTAAAAGCAGCCGATTTTAACAATGATGGTAAAATGGATCTGGCAGTTAGTAATGTAGGTAGTGAAACCATATCGATATTTTTAGGTAATGGCGATGGTACATTCCAGCCCAAGCAGGATATTCCGGGTGGCCCATTTCCTTGTTATGTTGCTGTTGCAGACTTTAATCACGATAAGAATATGGATATTGCCATATCTAACGACAGTAGCAATACGGTTAGCATAATGACAGGTAAAGGAGATGGTACCTTTACACAAGGTGGTGTTTTTAAGGTTGGCGAATATCCTTCGCCAATTGCTGTGATTGATTTTAATGGCGATGGTAACGATGATATGGTTGTTACCAACACAGGCGGTAACAGTATTTCTGTGCTTTTAGGTAATGGCGACGGAACTTTTAAAAAAGCATCAGAATATTCAGTGGGAAGTTATCCTAACTGCGTTGCCGCCGGCGATTTTAATGGCGATGGAAAGCCTGATATTGCGGCGGTTAATAGCGCTAACGGTACTGTTTCTATATTGCTTAATAAGGGCGATGGAACATTTACCAAAGGCACTGATCAACCATGTGGCGGTGGTGGGCCTATATCAATTGTAGCTACCGATGTAAATAAAGATGGTAAAATGGACCTTGCATTATGTAATGCGGGTACTAATAATATTGGAATATTGCTTAATGATGGTAAAGGTGGCTTTGCCCCGGCACAAATGTTTCAATCGGGCATATCCCCCATATGCATACTGGTTGATGATTTTAATAAAGACGGTTACTTAGATTTCCTTACCGTAAATAATAACGAAAGCGGTTCGATATCTATATTTCTCGGCTGCCCTTCAAAACAGTAGAAAGTCATATTTAAACTGAAGTTTCTTTAGTAAATTTGTAAGAAACAGTAAAAGATCAAAAGTATGTACGTACAACAAATATATACCGGTTGCCTTGCACAGGCAGCCTATTACATCGAATCGGAAGGCGAAGCCGCCATTATTGACCCATTGCGCGATATACAAGCGTATATTGATATTGCAAAAGCAAGGAATGCGCAAATAAAGTATATACTCGAAACTCACTTTCATGCCGATTTTGTATCGGGCCATATTGACCTCGTGAAAAAAACAGGAGCTAAAGTTATTTATGGCCCTAAGGCAAAAGCAGGGTACGATATTATTTCGGCTGATGACGGACGGGTATTTACATTGGGCAAGGTAAAAATTGAGCTGATGCATACTCCTGGCCATACAGTAGAGTCATCATGTTTCCTCGTGAAAGATGAGAACGGAAATGCAACATCTCTCTTTTCGGGCGATACACTTTTTGTGGGCGAAGTAGGTAGGGTCGATTTGGCTGCAAGGCAAGACCTTACTAAAGAAGAACTTGCATCAATGTTATATGATTCATTAGAGAAGCTTAAAAAATTACCTGATAGTGTTATTGTATATCCGGGCCATGGTGCTGGTTCTGCTTGTGGTAAAAACATTGGTAAGGAAGCTACAACTACAATAGGGGAACAACGAAAAAATAACTATGCACTTCAGCCCATGAGCAGGGAGGCATTTGTTAAAATAATAACGGAAGGATTGGAAACACCTCCGCAATACTTCTTTACTGATGCGGTTATTAACCGCAATGGTTATAAGGATAATATGGAAACGCTTTTAGATAAAAATGTACACGCAATAGAAGTAGCTGAGTTTAAAAAATCAGTTGATTCAAATGCTGTAATACTCGATACCCGTAATGCTGATGATTTTGCAAAAGAACATATACCCGGTGCAATTAATATTGGTTTGAGTGGCCAATTTGCTATATGGGTAGGAAGCCTTTTTGCCGATGTACCGTTTTTACTTATTTGTGATGAAGGCAAAGAAAGCGAATCGGTAATGCGATTGGCACGTGTAGGTTACGATAAAGTATTGGGTTATTTGAAAGGCGGAGTAAATGCATGGAAAGCAGCGGGCAATAAAACCCTAAGTATTGAATCTGTTTCGGCAATTGAATTTGTTAAACATATAGGTAATGGCAGCAAACTTATTGATGTTAGAAATGAAGGCGAAGTTACCAATGGAACTATAAAAGATGCTATTAATATACCACTTGCAAGCTTGCCTAAAAAACTAACCGAACTGGATAAGAGCACTCATTACTATGTTTATTGCCAGGGTGGGTACAGGTCAATGATTGCAAATTCTATTTTACAGAAGAATGGCTTTACCAATATTACTAATGTAATTGGCGGTATGGGTGCCATTGCTAAAACCGGAATAAAACTCGAAGTTCCTTTAGAAGTTTAACCTTCGAAAGTAAAGGAGATTAAAAACACTTTTGAACGCAATGTTTCAAGTGATTCAGTGTAAACGCTAGTATCGCGTACAAGCAGGTTGCGCACACCCATGGATAATTTCATTTCAATACCAAACTTGAAGTAAGGTAAGAAAAACTGTAAGCCTGCGCCTGCTTCATACGCATAATCATTTCGTATAAGCCTTACTGTTGCATTTGCTCCTGCCAATTGCTGGTTTACATTACTTTGCGATGCAAGGTCAGTAATGTATTTTCCGCCTGCCAAAATATAAGCCTGGAAATTGGTTAAGCGTTTTGAGATAAGCTTAACATCTATAGGGAAATCCAGAAAAGTAGACTCTACTCTTTTAAGTACAGTAAATGTATCAACCCCGGCAAATGAATATGCCAGGTCGCGCTCAGAGAAAGCAAGATCGGGTACAAAGCGCAATTTAAGGTATGGTCCTATTTTAAGTTCAGAAACTATACCCAGGTTAAAACCCGTTTGCGGATCGGAAGATATGGTTTTTAAGGTGTCCTTAAAATGCGAACCAAGGTTTGATATGGGTTGTACAAAAAAGTTAGTACTGTTAATAGCCAGTATGAAGCCAAAGTGCAGGTATGTATGATCATATGCAGGCAGGTTCATTTCCTGCGCCTTTACATTGTTCCCTAAAAACATAATAAACAAAAGAGGCAGCAAACTCTTTATGCAACGTTTATATAAGCTATTAAATGCTGAGGCCTTTATGGGGTTGGTGAACATATATTGTACTAACGCTTTGCGAGGCATTTTATTTTTCAATAGCCTGTTTTTGTGCAATATATATAGATGCTACACCCATGCTTTGCGGATAGTGCTTAGCATCGGTATAGCCAACTTTATTAAGTATGGAGATAAAAGCATTACCTGTAGGGAATGCTTCTACTGAACGATTCAGGTACTTATATGCCTTGCCGTCGGAGAATACTCCGCCAATAGCAGGGCATATTTTTGTCATGTAAGCTTTATAAAGGCTTTTAAATGGCATATCTTCCGGGTTCGAACACTCCAGTATCAGTATTCTTCCGCTTGGTCTTAGTACACGTAGCATTTCCGATAGGCCTTTCTCAAGGTCTTCAAAATTCCTTACTCCGAATGCCGAACTAACCAGGTCAAACGATTTATCTGCAAAAGGAAGGTTTTCACTATCTGCTTCTTTCAATTCTATTACTGAACTAAGTCCCTTGCGTTCAATTTTTTTTCTTCCCAATCCTAGCATTACTTCGGCAATATCAATGCCAATAACCTTATTGGGTTTCAGTCGCATCATCTGCACAGCAAAGTCACCGGTGCCGGTTGCTACATCCAATATGTCTTTCGGTTGGTATTGCTTCACCAGGTTTATGGCTTTCTTTCTCCATAAAGTATCAATACGCAGGGTAAGGAGGCGGTTCATAAAATCGTACCGGTGCGCAATGTTGTTGAACATTTTACGTACCTGTTCTTTTTTACTGAGGTTCAGTTCCTCGTAAGGAATAATATGCGTTCGGGAGCTCATTGCTTATAAATATTGCCTGGCTTCAACAAGCAACTGTTCTTTGTTTACCGGTACCACGCCCGATTTTTCGCATACCTGTCCACCTGCAAGGTTCGAAAGGAATGCCATATATTCCGGCGATAGGCCTACAGCGCAACATAATGCAGCTATGCTCACTACAGTATCTCCGGCACCCGAAACATCAGATATATTACGGATATGGGCAGGTATAAGTTTCTTTTCTTTATCGGAGTTTACATAAACACCATGCTCTGATAGTGTTATAAGCGCTATATCAATTTCTTGCTTTTTACGCAGTACTTCAACTTCTCTGCGCAGGGTATCCATATCTTTTGCATTCAGGTCGACACCCAAACCTTCTTTAAGTTCTTTCAGGTTAGGTTTAAATAAAGTTACTTTACGATATGCCAGAAAGTTTCTCTTTTTAGGATCAACTACAGTTGGTACTTTATGTTTTTTTGCCAGAGTAGTGATCTTATCAATCAATGATGCTGATATAACACCCTTGTCGTAGTCTTCAAAAATTATTACACCTACTTTTCCGCTTTCTATAAACTTTTCTACCTGTGCAAAAAGTTTGTGTGAATCAGCTGTGCTTATTGGTTCATCCACTTCTTCGTCAATACGTACTATGTGATGATTACTGCTGATGATACGTGTTTTGGTAGTAGTAGGGCGGTCATTTATACGAACAATTCCCTGTACAGGTAATTTATTCTCCTTCATTATTTTCAACAGCCTGTCGCCATTATCATCATCGCCAATAATGCCGCACAGGAAAGGCGTAGCGCCCATAGCCTGAATGTTCTTGGCAACATTGCCTGCACCACCTAAACGGTTCTCTTTTTTACGTACGCCAACAATTGGCACCGGTGCTTCGGGTGATATGCGGCTTACATCGCCCCAGTAGTATGAGTCGAGCATGAGGTCGCCTATGATCAATACATTGACCTTATTGAACGAGGCGAATATTTTGGTGAGTTCTGCGTTGGTCACGGTTTTTTATTTTAATAAAGCGAGTGATGCTTTTAATCTTTCTAAAGCTTTTACTAATACTTCTTCGGCTGCAGCGTATGAGAAGCGAATATGGTTATCATCGCCAAATGCAGCACCCGGTACCACTGCTACACGTGCATTATCGAGCAGGTAAAAACAAAGGTCGGTGGCATTATTTATTTTAGTTCCGTTATGCGATTTGCCAAAGTAATAACTAACATCAGGGAATACATAAAAGGCTCCGTCAGGTACATTGGCTTTCATGCCTGGTATTTCTTTCATCATTCGCAATACAGTATCCCTGCGTTTTTTAAACATATCGCGCATAGGGGTAACAATAGACGGGTCGAGCGATACAGCGGTTTCTGCAGCTTTTTGTGCTATGGAACAGGTGGCAGATGTTATTTGTCCTTGTATCTTATCGCATGCTTTTGCAATTGCCAAGGGAGCGCCTATGTAACCAACTCTCCAACCGGTCATTGCAAATGCTTTTGATAATCCGTTAACGGTAATAACCCTGTCCTTCATAGATGGAATGGTACCAATACTTTCAGTTTTACCTATAAAGTTAATGTGCTCATAGATCTCATCTGATATGATGAAGATATTTGGGTGTTCAGCAAATACGGCTGCCAGTTCTTCCAGTTCTTTGCGAGAGTATACCGAGCCGGTAGGATTACATGGTGAGCTGAAAAGAAACAACTTGGTCTTTGGTGAAATAGCCTTTCTTACCTGTTCAGCAGAAACTTTGAAATTGGTTTCAATACCTGCTTTTAATAATACGGTTTTACCTTCTGCAAGGCGTATGATTTCTAAATAGCTAACCCAGTAAGGTGAAGGTACAATAACCTCATCGCCGGGATTTATAAGACTTAATACTGCATTAGCAATAGATTGCTTTGCACCGGTTGATACTACTATCTGGTCGGCACTATAATCGAGGTTGTTATCGCGTTTGAATTTTTTTGAAATAGCCTGTCTCAACTCTAAATAACCTGATACTGCTGTATAGTAGCTAAAGTTATTATCTATGGCTTTCTTAGCTGCTTCCTTAACTACATCGGGGGTGGTAAAATCGGGTTCACCAAGGCTGAGGTTTATTACATCAATTCCCTGTGCTTTGAGTTCCCTGCTGCGCTTCGACATGGCAAGCGTTTGCGATTCGGATAAACCTGAAACCCTGGATGACAATATTTCCATATACTATATACGTTGTAGAAGGGTGCAAAGCTACAAAAATACCCCTTTCAGTAGTTTTGTGCTGATAATCTGATGATTATGGCTCTTTTATCGGGTTTGTTAATGCAGTTTCTTTACTGAACGTCCTTAGCCTTCTTGGCAAGCTCGTCAACCACTTTTGTCTGGTTGCTTATTTCAGTTTGTTTTTTAGCCTGCTCATCTTTGTTCTTTACAATATTATCTTGTGCCTTTTTAATTTTGCTCTGGTAATCTTCAATATCACTGTTCAGGTTTTTGTTATCCTTTTCAAGGTCTTTTTCCTGGCTGGTCATTTTATCCAATGCTTTTTGCTGCACCTTTAATTTATCGTTAATGGCACCCGAAGTTTCTTTAACGCCAAAGTCGTGCAGTATTTTTTCAGCAATCTTGTATTTATCAGGGTGGGCAGAAGATGAAAGGTAAGCTCCACCCAAGTCAAATGCAACTACCAGTTCAATCCCATCTTTTTTTACATCAAAACGAACGTATATATCAATAGGCTTGGTACTAATATCTTTTATGGTCGCATTCTCAGCTTTCATTCCACCACCTTTTACCGACGATACTTTTGCCCCGTAATCTTTCATCAGCGATTTCCAGTCGTGCTCAAGGTCGCTTTGTTCCATACCATAAACAGTAACTATAAGGGCATTATTTTTACCACTGCCAATATCTTCACTGGCTTCGTGCACCTGTATTTTTTGTCCGAATGACATTGCAGAAAACAAAAGGGCAGCAGATAGTATAGTAAGTTTTTTCATAAGATACTAGTTTAAGGTTTATACAAATATAGGATAATATTTATCCCGAACAAAGCCTGTTGAAATGCTTACTTTTTTGCGGTTGCAAGTGCCTCGCGGCGAGCTATTATGTAGTGGTACACAAGATTGTACTGGGTTGAATCGAGTTTTGCTTTTCTACCCATTTTTTGCATTAAGCCGGGCCACTCTGCAAGACTGTAATCCTGTATGTTTTTCATATCATGGCAATCGTTGCATTTAGTAGAATATATGCCATACCCCTGCTGAAGCTGTTGTATAGTAATACCTTGCCAATGAGCAGCGGCAATACTTACATCGGTAGATTGCGGAACAAAAGGATCAGCTTTAACTGTTGGCTTGGTGGTTCCACACCGGGCAACAATAAATCCTATAAGGCAAATAATAAATGTCGTCTTGTATCTTTTTATAAAAGCAATTGCCTTTTTCATGAACAGTACAGTAGGGTTTATGCGGTAAAAATATTAGTTATACTAATGTAAGCTGATAGTGGATTTGATAAAAAATGTTAATAAAGGTAATGATGCCTTTTTAACTTTCCATGTAATCAAGCTCTTTGCCGTATGTTTCTTTAAGCTTATAAAGCGAAAATACTGCAAGCGATATGCAAAGTATCCCTACATAAAGCGCAGCGCTCCATTTTCCGCACGATGGTATTAAAAATGTAATAAGTGCATTTACGCCTATTAGCGAGCCACGCACAAAATTGGGTACAGTGGTAGTTACCGTAGCCCGCAGGTTGGTGCCAAATTGTTCCGACGAAACGGTAACAAATATTATCCAGTAACCTTGCGCAATACCCAGGAAGAAAATAATGGTGTAGAATATGGTTGAACTTAAACCGAAAGAAAAGAAATAGGCTGACGTAAAAGCGATAAGTACCGTAAATGCAATCCACAACGATTTTTTTCTCGATTGCAGGGCTTGCCCTACCATGCCCCATAATAAGCTGCCGAGCGAGGCGCCAATATAATGTATCATTACTGCCTGCCCGGCAATAATTGTACCTTGTATGTGCAGTACTTTATCAGAAAAATCATCGGAGTATGCTATCAGGTAGCCAATAATATACCATACCGGTATACCCAATAAAATACAGTATATATATTTTGAGAATCTTTTCTTATTAGTAAAGAGCATGAAGAAATTTCCACGCGATACATTTTCTGTTTTTAATTTAGTGAACATGCCTGATTCTACCACATATATTCTAAGTACAAGTAATAAAAGGCCCAGTATACCGCCCATTAAGTAAGCCATTTTCCAGCTAAAATTGGCTGTAATTATATAGCCCAGTACAGCACCCAATATTCCTATGGCGCCAACCATGGTAGTTCCGTAACCCCTGTTTTTGGTTGTCATAACTTCCGAAACCAGTGTAATGCCCACTCCGAGTTCACCTGCCAGCCCGAAACCAGCTATAAAACGCATAAATGCATATTGACCAATGGTGCTAACGTATGCATTAGCAATATTTGCCAGCGAATAAATTAATATAGTAAAGAAGAGTACCGATAACCGCCCTTTTTTATCGCCCAGTATTCCCCATAATATGCCGCCCGTAACCATGCCCAGCATTTGCATGTTCATCAAAAATTTTCCCTGGGTAATAAGATCTTCGCCTACAAATCCCAGCGCTTTCAGACTTGGTACGCGAACTATGTTAAATAAAACAAGGTCATATATATCTACAAAGTAACCCAGGGCAGCTACAATAACCATTATGTTAAAAACGCGGCCTACAAGTTTGGGTTCTGACATATATTGTAAATGATGAATTGCTAAAATAATCAGTTTTTTAACCTGCCGGGAAAAATTACCCATGAAATGTTTTTATGTTTGTAACCTGTTATGACCGATTATCTTGAATTTACCTTTTTAATTTTTGCAGGTGCATTAAGCGCAGGTCTTTTGGGCTCGCTATCGGGCTTGGGTGGCGGGGTAATTATTGTTCCCTTGCTTACTCTTGTTTTTAAGGTAGATATACATTATGCTATTGGCGCTTCGTTAATAGCTGTAATTGCTACTTCTACCGGTGCGGCATCAGCATTTGTAAAAGAAGGTTATTCCAACATTCGCATTGCCATGTTTCTTGAAATGGCTACTACACTTGGGGCAATTGTCGGTGCATTTGTAGCCAAAGACCTTTCTCCGGGAACTATTGCCATTATATTCGGCTGCATGCTTATATATTCTTCTTTTGCATCACTTACCGAACCAAAGTTTCCTGCTGATTTTAAAGTAAGCAAGCTTGCAGCAAGACTTAAGATGAATGGAAACTACCCCAGTCCGGATGGGCCAAGACCGTACAAGGTTTACAATATTTTCGGTGGTTTTTCATTAATGACCGTTGCCGGAATACTTTCCGGCTTGCTTGGTATAGGTTCAGGTGCAGTAAAAGTGTTAGCTATGGATAAGGTAATGAAAATTCCTTTTAAGGTTTCTACTGCTACCAGCAATTTTATGATTGGCGTTACCGCTGCAGCCAGCGCCGGCATTTATTTGCACAGGGGCTATATTGATCCTGCTATTTCAATGTCGGTTATGCTTGGTGCACTTGCCGGGTCAATTATAGGTGCCAGGTATATGGTAAGAGTAAGAGTTAAATCTCTTCGGTATATTTTTGCTGTGGTAATATTTGCACTGGCTGCTGAAATGATATATAATGGTGTTACCCATAAATTCGGATGAGCGAAAAAAAATGGCTAAAGTGGGGTGACCCTGATATGGAACTGCTTATAAGCAGAATAATGCGCTATGGAATTGTGTTGGCTTCTACTATAGTAATAATAGGCTGTGTAACTTTTTTAATAAAGTATGGTTCTACGCAACCGCAGTATAGCAAGTTTGTGGGGCAGCCCGAACAGTTTACAAATGTATCCGGTATTATTTCGTCACTTAATTCGATGAATGGCAGAGGACTTATTGAGTTTGGCTTGCTGGTACTAATTGCCATACCGGTTTTAAGGGTAGCATTTTCTATAGTCTCTTTTATGGTTGAAAAAGACAGGACCTACGTGTTAATAACATGTATTGTATTTGCCCTTTTATTATTCAGCCTGTTCGGCCAGCAATAATCAGGCCGTAGGCCTTCTTCCGATTATCTTATTAAAGAAGTTTATATACGGGTCTCTGTCGAACAAAGACGAGTCCATGGCTGCTTTATAGGTAAAGAATGCACCTATGGGGGCAAGAATGATAGCAGGCATCCAAAGGCCGGTTATTACGGTCATAACTTCTTCTTCGGCCGATTTTATACCGATAATGGTAAGTATATAAAATAAAATAAAGAAAAGCGCCGATACCACAACAGGCATTCCAAGCCCGCCTTTTTTAATTATAGCACCAAACGGCGCGCCAATGAAAAACAAAATGAAACAGGCTACTGCAAAAGCAAATTTCTTCTGAATAGTTATTTCCCTCATTAAAATATCGAGATTGGTAGAATGTTGTGCTTCGCTATTTCCCTTTACAAAATCACGTACGTTACGCACATTATTAAGTGCGGTTTCCAATACATTTATTTTCCCCTGCGGTGCCATGGTGTTCCAATCTTTCAGGTTATGCTGTGCAACACGGCTTCTGTCAAAGAACGAGCGGTTAAGGTCGCTGTAGAAAAGTTTTTTGCTGTTTGCAAAAACTACCACCATCGAATCGGCAGTGGCACGCAGTTGTTTTAGGTTCAGCATTTCATAATTACTTTTAAATAGCTCCTGGTTGGTGCGGCTAAACCTGAAATTAGAAAGATCGAGATAAACGGTTTGCTTTTTAAAGTTATTCATAGTAATCGGGTGATTCATGCGGTATTGAGCATTATCAACCATTTCCTGGTATGAATTGCCATTAAACAGATCTAATACAAGGTACCGCTGGTCCTCCGACATTTTCATTTTGCCCGAGTTGGCAAGTATCAACTTAAAATCACCCCCCTCAGGGTGTGCATTGTCAGGGTCAGTATGGTCATATATCATAACATCATGTATGGTCTCCTGGTCCTGGTCTTTTCTTCCGATGCGTATGCTGTACCCGTCAATGGCATTGTAAAAAACCTCCTGGTGAATATTCAATGCAGGTTTAGATTTACGCACGTCAAAAAGCAATGAATCTTTTTTCAGGTTAACCCATGGCAATACATTATTGGAAAAAAAGAAAGCACCTAACGAAATAAGAAAGATGAGCACAATAAGTGGCGACATTATTCTGGGCAATGATAGTCCGGCTGCTTTCATGCAGGCCAGTTCCTGATTTTCCGCCAGGTTACCAAAGGTCATAATAGATGCCAGCAATATGGCCAACGGAAGTGCCAGTGGTACCACATTGAACATAACCAAAAGCATTAATTTAATAATAACCCAGGTCGAAAGGCCCTTTCCAACCAGGTCATCAATATAGGTCCATACAAATTGCATAAGAAGCACAAAAAGCGCAATGGCCAATGTTAAAGCTAATGGCCCTAAAAACGACTTGAGCATATATCGGTACAAGACTTTCATGCGGTGTAAAGATACCTTAAAAACGAAAAATTGAACGAAAGAATATATTAAAATGGTTCATTAATAAAGTAATCTTTACTTTTGCCTGCTACCAGCCTATGATAAACAACAAGAAAATAGTAGTTGTAATGCCGGCATATAATGCCGAGCGCACCCTCGAGCAAACTTATAAAGAGATTCCGCTTGACATTGTAGATGATGTTGTGTTGGTTGATGATGCCAGCCGCGATAAGACGGTGGAGGAAGCCCAGCGCATAGGTATTAAACATGTAATAAAACATGAAAAGAATAAAGGGTATGGCGGAAACCAAAAGACCTGTTATAATAAAGCATTATCACTCGGGGCAGATATTGTAATAATGCTGCACCCCGATTACCAGTATACGCCTAAGCTAATACCGGCTATGGCAAATATTATTGCCCAGGACCTATACCCGGTAGTATTGGGTTCAAGGATATTAGGTAAGGGTGCGTTAAAAGGCGGAATGCCTATGTATAAATATATTTTTAACCGTTTCCTTACGCTTTCTCAAAACATACTTATAGGTCAAAAGTTATCAGAATATCATACAGGCTATAGGGCATTTTCGCGCGAGGTGCTCGAAACTATTCCCTTTGACAGATGTTCAGATGATTTTGTGTTCGATAACCAAATGCTCTCGCAAATATTTTATGCCGGGTTTCAAATAGGTGAAATTACCTGCCCCACCAAATATTTTAAAGAAGCATCGTCTATCAACTTCAGCCGTAGCACTACATATGGCCTCGGAGTTCTGAAAACTTCGTTGACGCATCTTTTTCAAAGAATGGGCATTATCCATTCTTCACTTTACGAAATGAAAAAGGGTACTAAGGCTAATAACTAGAACTGGAAATAGATAAATTTTTCACTTCCAAAATTTCCAAGAAAAATAATTGCCATTGCTACCATGGAATAAACTGTCCACCGAACCAGTTGCGGCTGTTTGGTTAAAAAGTTTACAATATTGTTCCTGGTGTGCCAATACTGTACCAATTCCATAATAGCAATGCTTACTACAACGATATCAAAGCTTAAAACTGTCATGCTTCCAATACCCAATAACCCATTAGAATGGAAAAGATGGGTTACTACATAAATGGCATCACTAAATGTTTTTGCTCTGAAGAATATCCAGGCAAATGTGGTTAAACTGAAAACTATAATAATGTTTAGCGCATTTAAAATTACAGGCATTTTATCTAAACTCAAGGTTGTAATAAGTTTAGTCCTGAAATTTTTAGTAAGAAGACTGATGATAAGGTAAAATCCATGCAAAGCGCCCCATATTACAAAGTTCCAGCTGGCACCATGCCATAACCCGCTTACTAAAAAAACAAAAAGCAGGTTAAAATACATACGCGGTATGGAAACCCTATTTCCTCCTAATGGGAAGTAGAGATAATCACGGAACCAGCTGGATAATGAAATATGCCAACGTCTCCAGAATTCTGAGAAGTCTTTTGAAGAATAGGGTCTATCGAAGTTTTTCATAAGGTCAATGCCCATTAACCTTGCTGCGCCTATGGCAATATCTGAATAGCCTGAGAAATCACAATAGATTTGTATGGAAAAGAAAATAGTCGCCAATATCAGTGATACTCCTGAATATCTCGAAAGGTGGTCATATACTTCATTTACATGTGGGGCTAATCGATCTGCGATAACTATCTTTTTAAAGGCTCCCCACAACATTAATCTTAGTCCGCTAACTACCATAGTATAATCGAATTTATGTTCTTTCTTTAGCTGCCATATAATATGCTGTGGCCTTTCAATCGGGCCGGCAACTAATTGGGGATAGAACATTACATATAATGCATACACATCAAATTGTTTTTCGGCTTTTTGGTTGCCGCGATAAACTTCAATAGTATAACTCATAGCCTGAAAGGTATGGAACGACAAGCCAATAGGCAGCAAAATAGATAGGTAGGGAATAGAGCCTTTATACCCGAGTCCGTGGAGCAGTAAGAATGTGTTATCAATAAAAAAATTATAATACTTAAAAAAGGCAAGAACACCTATATTAGCAACCAGGCTGGCAATTAAAAACCATTTTCGTTTGCTTCCCTGAAATTTCTCTAAATAAATACCTGCGTAATAATCTATTATAATGGTAAAGGCAAGTATTAATATATATATAGGTACAAATACCATATAAAAATAACAACTGGCTGCCAGTAAAAATAATACCCGGAACTTGTTGGGCAAAGCAAAATAAATGCTTGTAACAATAATAAAGAAAGCAACAAAATGAAATGAGTTAAACAGCATATTCGCTTATTTGTTGCTTTTAAGTATTTCCTTTTTTTGCAAATCTTCTAAAACAACTTTGCTCAGTTTGCCTGCGCCGTTCTCATCTAAGTGATTAAAATCAAAGAAGTCAGAATTTATATCGAGGTTTAGGCGAGTATAGTTCAGCGAATCGTTATAATTGATAAAGGTTAATTTGTTCTCGCCTGCGAGTGAATCGATGGAATGGCAAACTGTACTATAGTTCAGTGATTTGTTTTTATATTTATTAAAAACGGGTGCCATAATTAGTACAGGAATACCATGGTATTCTCTTATCAGGTCGATGGTTTTTTGCAGGTATTCAAATGCCTCATGAGTTACCGGTGGGGTATAGTAATCTATTGAGTCGATTTGATTCACCAGGCTTTTGTTAGAGGGAGCAGCATTAAAACCTATATATGGAGAGTTCTTCAGTTTCTCATTTTTCAAAGGGCGGATTATTCTTTTTATCCAAAGTGCCGCAGCCGAATTAATAACTACAAAATCTTTAGTCTTCAATATCATTTCCCAAAGATTTGCATTCAGTTCGGTGTTTGAAACTATTCCCAATGCCGCTTCATTAATATTGTGTTCGTTCATCAGGTTATAGGATGTTTCCAATACTACAATTTTGCCCGAAATTTTGTCTTTGTAGTTTTTAAGCAGGTAATATGCATTAAACGGCCGTAAACTATAAGTAGATAAGTTAAATGCTTTATAGCCTTCCTTAGAAAATACACGGGGATCGAAGGAATTATTGCAGTGTGAAGAGCCCACAAAAAATATGTCAATATTCTTTGCGGTATCTAATATCCTGAGCTTTTTTAGAAAAACTTCATTGCCCAGATCCTGGGCATTGGGGAGTTTGTTGGTTAAAATACGGCCCGAAAAAATAAAAAGAATGAGAAGGTATGAAAATGAAAGAAAAAGGAAGAAAAGCGCGAATCTTTTTAAAAAAGCCCTCATTTTCAGAGTTATATCGTTTGCCTTCAAAAATAGTAAAATTCATTCACCCATAGGGCACCGAGGCGGGGTTAAATAAAGGGACTGAGAACATATTAAAAATCAAGTTAAATGCGTTTATCAATGTATGATATAGTAATTTTGTATTTTTATTTTCTCAAATAATTAAAATTCTCATTTATGTCTAACGCATTTTATAAAGTACCACCCGCTAAAAACGAACTGATAAAATCTTATGCTCCCGGAACTCCTGAAAGAGATGAGTTGAAACAGACTCTAAAGAAGTTAATGAAAGAGCAGAAAGATATACCTATGTATATAGGTGGTAAAGAAGTGCGTACCGGTAAAACAGTAGATATCAGGCCTCCGCATAACCATAAGCACAAAGTGGGGCAGTACCATAAAGGCGATTCTTCTCATGTAAAGAAGGCTATTGAAGCGGCTATGAAGGCTAAAACAGAATGGGAGTTTATGCCATGGGAACAACGTGCTGCAATTTTTTTACGTGCAGCTGACCTTATGGCGGGCCCGTACCGAGCAGCTATGAATGCCGCTACTATGATTGGTCAGTCAAAGAATGCTTTTCAGGCTGAAATAGATGCAGTATGTGAGTTGGTTGATTTCTTCCGTTTCAATGTTCAGTTCATGACAGAGATATACCACCAGCAACCGGAATCATTACCACTTACGTGGAATCGTACCGAGCACCGTGCACTGGAAGGGTTTGTATTTGCATTAACTCCGTTCAATTTTACATCTATAGCAGGTAACCTGCCATCTGCCCCTGCACTTATGGGCAATACTGTTGTGTGGAAACCATCGAATACCCAGATTTACGGAGCCAATATGATAATGGAAATATTCAATAAGGCTGGTTTGCCTCCGGGTGTAATTAACCTGGTTTATGTTTCGGGCCCTGAAGCCGGAGATGTTATTTTCTCTCACAAAGATTTTGGTGGCATTCACTTTACCGGATCTACTGAAGTGTTTAACGGTATTTGGAAAACAGTAGCCAACAATATTGATACTTATAAATCGTACCCTCGTTTGGTAGGTGAAACTGGTGGAAAGGATTTTGTGGTGGCACACTCATCTGCCGATCCTAAAACAGTTGCTGTTGCTTTAGCACGTGGTGCATTTGAATACCAGGGACAAAAATGTTCAGCTGCTTCAAGGGCGTATGTTCCTGCATCAATATGGAAAGAAGTAAAACAATTTTTATGCGATGACCTTGCTTCTTTTAAAATGGGCGATGTGGAAGATTTCTCCAATTTTATTAATGCAGTTATCGATGAGAAATCGTTTGATAAAATAAGTAATTATATAGCTAACGCTAAGAAAGATAAGAACGCAACAATAATTGCAGGTGGTAAATGCGATAAATCGAAAGGATACTTCATTCAGCCTACCGTTATACAAACTACCGACCCGTATTACACCACCATGTGCGAAGAGATATTTGGCCCTGTGTTGACAATATACGTTTATGATGATAAGAAGTTTGAAGCAACATTAGATATTGTAGATAAAACATCGGGCTACGCGCTTACCGGCGCTATTATTGCCAATGACCGAGATGCAGTTGTTCTCGCTACACGTAAACTGACACATGCAGCAGGAAATTTCTACATTAACGATAAACCTACCGGTGCGGTTGTTGGCCAGCAGCCATTTGGCGGTGCAAGAAAATCGGGCACGAATGATAAAGCAGGTTCTATGATAAATCTGTTACGTTGGGTATCACCTCGCAGCATAAAAGAGAACTTTGTACCCCCGACCGATTACCGTTACCCGTTTATGCAGGAAGAGAAGAAAGGGAAATAGCCTTTCGGTAAACATCTTCTAATTTGTGTGCTATTACCTGCTCTGAATATTGCTTACGGGCATCTTCCGCAATCTGCCTGTGCTTATATGATGGATACTTTTTATAGATTTCCAGAAGCTTTTCCTTCATATCACTGATATCATTCAACTCGCAGGTAAGCCCGTTGCTTTCATTTATGAAGTCTTCTGGTCCTTTGCAAAGTGTTGTCAGTACAGGGTTGCCCCTGAACAATGCCTCCGCGGCCGCCATCGAAAAACTTTCCTTTTCTGACGATATCACCACCACATTCGATTTGTCGAGAAGTTCGATTACTTCATTTTTTTCTTTATACCCCCGCATTTGAATTTGTTCATTCATGCCAAGTGATGCAATAAGTTTCTTTAAATCGTTTTCCAATTCTCCGTTGCCGGTAATAATTAATTGTACTTCTTTATTGCCTTTAAATGCTCCTGCAAAAGCCTGTATAAGTATATCCTGTCGTTTTCTGCGGGATAATGCACCAATGTTAAGAAAGTAAAACGGATTAGTCTTTTTAGGAAAAGATGGCAAAGGGGTATTGGCAAAATCATTATTGATCATGTTGGGCATAGTAATGAATGGGGCATGAAAAAGCTCACTGTTAAACTTTGCATAAAAATTACTCACCGCCATCCTGACCGCTGCATGGTGTATCATTTCAAGCCTTTCTTTTTTTGTTTCGTATGTTGTGAAGTGGTCCACCTTATCAATGAACATTGAATGCTCAGTGATGACGTAAGGGATGTTAAATCGTTTGCTTAAATAAGCAGTTATGTAGCAGTAGTCGGCAACCCCGTGGTGGTGGATAACATCGGGTTTGCCATTTTTATTTATATAGTTTGCAAAATTCTTGTCAACGAATTTCAAAAAAGCCTTTTTCTGAGATTCAACAGGGTTTGAAGAAAACCGGGTAGGGGAGAAGTTCACAAAATCGTAAGCCAATGGAGTTGTATTCTTACTTCCTATCCAATGGTTAAGCGGTTCACCTTTCAATTTCTTTTTCAACCAAGTCATCGGGCTGAAATATTGAAACATAAATACAGATACCTTATTGCCTGCCTCTATTATAGCATCGGCCTGGTCGCGCACAAATACTCCACTGGTGTTTGCAGGCGTAGGAAACCAGGTAGATATAATGGCAATATGTAATTCTTTTTCAGCCATTAACTGAGTTTTCTTTTTACCCTGAAATGTGCCCAATTAATGCAACTAACTATCGATTCCATTTTTGCTAATGCGTTCTTCTCTTCGGGCAA
>JABCZW010000042.1 GCA_013289475.1 Bacteroidota bacterium | reverse complement strand
GCTCGACCAGAGTGATTTTATGACGGGAGCCTTCCCGGCAGAATATGGCAATGCTATTGCGGGAGTATTTGATTTAAAGCTAAGAAACGGCAACAGTGATAAAACTGAGTTTACAGGACAATTTGGATTTAACGGTGCAGAACTGGAAGCAGAAGGGCCATTTTCTAAAAACTCTAAAGCGTCTTACATTGTGGACTACCGTTATTCAACCCTTGCCGTATTTAACTTACTTGGCATCAATTTTGGTTATGCCGAAGTTCCCCAATACCAGGATATATCTTTTAAAATTAATATACCCATGGGTGTTAAAGCCGGAACAATATCCATCTTCGGTCTTGGCGGTCCAAGCTTTGCCGATGTTCTGGCTAAGGATCAGGGCAAAAATTCTTTTAACCTTACTCCTTTTAACGAAGACACCTATTTTAATTCTAATATGGGCGCAGTAGGTATTTCATACAAATATTTCTTTAATGAAACCACTTCCCAGGTTTTTTCATACGCTCTGTCGGGTATTCAAAACACTATTAAAATTGATACCAATTATAGCGGTATGCAAAAAAATACTTACGGGGAAAACAACATTGATATTGTATCGTCTCTTTCATACATTATAAATAAAAAATTAGATTCAAGGAACACGCTCAAGCTCGGGTTAATGGCAGATATCTATCATTCTCACTATACAGATAGTGTATTAATAGACAGCAGCTATAAGTATGGCACAAGGTTTAATGCAAGCAACACGCTGTTACAAGCATACCTTGAATGGCAACATAAATTCACTGACAATGTGATACTGAATGCAGGAGTACATTACCAGGATTTTTTGCTTAACAATAACAGTACGGCCATCGAACCCCGCGTAGGTATTAAGTGGAACTTTGCGCCTAAACAATCTATTGCACTGGCAACAGGTCTGCACAGCGAAATACTGCCAATAAGTGTCTATTATTATCAAAACCAATTAAATAATGGCACCTATGCTTTAACTAATAAAGATCTGGGGCTTGAAAAAAGCGCACACATTGTATTAGCATACGACTATGCATTTGCAGCCGGATGGCGAATGAAAGTGGAAACCTATTACCAGCAACTGTATAATATACCGGTACAGATAAAACCCAGCACCTACTCTACTCTTAACATAGGTGCATCCTATTATGATGCCCCATATGACAGCCTTAACAATAAGGGTATAGGCCGCAATTATGGTGCTGAGCTAACGGTTGAAAAATTTTTCGATAAAACATATTATGTGTTGCTCACGGCTTCACTATATCAATCAAAATACACAGCCAGCGATGGTATTGAGAGGAATACCGCATTTAATGGGAACTATACTTTAAATGCCCTTTCAGGCGGAGATATTAATCTCGGTAAATCGAAACGCAACGTAATTTCAATAAGCGGTAAAATAAACTATGCCGGTGGCAAGCGCTATTTACCTATAAACTATACAGCAAGCGGGCTTGCCCATATACCAATTTATGATTACTCACAGGCGTATGTAAATCAATACCCTGCCTATTCGCGGGTCGATTTAAAGGTAGGGTTTAAGCATAATGGAAAGAAGGTTACACAGGAATGGTCATTTGAAGCGCAGAATATTTTCAATCAAAAAAATATCTTCCAGCAGATATATAACCCTAATACAAATGCGCAGGAAACTGATTATCAATTAGGTTTTTTCCCTATAGGTTCTTACAAAATAACGTTTTAGAAAAAATATTCAATAAATCGTTTTTTGTTTTAAATAATTTCCTAAATTTGTGTAACAATAACGTTCTGACAAGAATTTAACTCATTATAGTAATGCTCTTCTTTGAGTGGTGGAAGAGCAATAATGGCCGGAGACCCAGAAAACGAACTTTTCTACTCCGGCCTATTTTTTTGTGCAAATTCAAACTCCTGACACTTTAACGGATTCCGTTCTGCTTATGGATGAACCTGTTATATTTGTTTGAATGAAAAAGCGCTCAGGCTTCATTTACTTATCATGCCTTATCCTGTTACTACCTTTTGTAAATAAGGGTCAACAACAGGTTACCGATTCGTTGCTTACTATTGCGCAACAAGCAAAGAATGACACCTTAAAAGCATTGACTTATAATATGCTTGCCGGCAATTATGAAGAGAATAGTAAATACCAAGTTGCAGATTCATTTGCCCAATTAGCCATAAAGTATTCCACCAATTCGCATTATCTGAGCGGGCTTGCAGCAGCTTACCATGTTATTGGCTTTATTTATGAAGATAAAGGCGAGTATCCGAAGGAGCTTATTGCGCTGAATAAATCACTAAAGCTTTACAAGGAGATTGGGGATAAGAGTAAAACAGCAAGGCTAACTGCCAATGTTGGCAATGCATATAATTACCAGGGGTCGTATGCGCAAGCGCTTAATCTATATGTAGAAGCTCTTGACATGTTCACCAAAACAGGCGATAAAGGCGGCATGGCCCTGATTAATGGCAATATTGCCAATATATACAGCATCTTAAAAGAATATAAAAATGCGCTCGACTACTATTCGCGGGCAGTAGATGTATATACCGAGCTCAATGACAAAAGAGGTATTGCCCGCAATATTGCCAATATAGGCCATACCTATGATTTTATGGGCGATTATGATAAAGCAAAGATTTTCTTTCTGAAAGCGCTTGAATCTGAAAAAGCTTTGGATCGAAAAAGAGGCATAGAAATGAACCTTGAAAGTATTGCCGGTATAGATTTCGAGGCAAAAGATTATGATAGTTCATTGATTTACTATACCCATGCACTGGCATTGGCAAAAGAGCTGGAGGATAAGCGTGCCATAGCTGCCGACATGGAAGGAATAGGAACCGTTTATACGGTCCGGAAGAATTACCATAAAGCAGAAGATTTTCTTTTACAGTCCCTTGGAATTGACACCGTAATACACCGTTACGAGGGCATAAAGAGCATTAGTACCAACCTGCGTGATCTATACACTGCAACCGGCCAGTGGCAAAAGGCTTATAAGTATTACCAATTATTTGAAGCAGCAAAAGATTCATTAATAAACGAAGACAAGAGCAAGCAGATTGGCAGAATTGAAGCTAAGGCAGATTATGATAAACAGCTTATACTGCAGCAAGCCGAAGATGACAAAAAGAGCGCCTTGTCGGCTGCCGAAAGTAAAAAGCAAAAACTAACCATCCTCTTTGTAGCTGTTTTTGCACTGGCTATTGCTGTTATTGCTATAATAATTCTGCGTTCGTTACGGATTACCCGCAGGCAAAAAAAACTTATTGAACAACAAAAACTTGTGGTGGAAGAACAAAAAACACTGGTAGAACAACAAAAAGCAATAGTGGATGAAAAGAACAAGGATATTACGGACAGCATACATTATGCATCGCGTATACAGCGTGCCTTGCTTACTACTGATGATTATATAGGCAAGCGCCTGAAAGAATATTTTATTCTGTTTAAGCCCCGCGATATTGTAAGCGGTGATTTTTACTGGGCCAACGAAGTTGAAACAAATGAAGGCAAGCGCTTTTTAATTTGCGCCGGAGATTGCACGGGTCATGGGGTTCCGGGTGCTTTTATGAGTCTTCTCAATATATCGTTGTTGAATGAAGTAAACCTGGAAAGAAAAATAAATGAGCCTGCAAAAATATTAGATGAAGTGCGGGAGCATATAATTAAAGCCCTTAACCCTGAGGGTAAAGACGAAGAAAGTAAAGATGGCATGGACTGCATTTTATGTTCATTTGACCTTACTAATAAAATGCTTGATTTCGCTTGCGCTAATAACCCCTTGTGGCTTGTGCGCAATAATGAATGCATAGAATATAAAGCGGATAAAATGCCGGTAGGAATACAGGATGGACAAAAGCCATTCTCCGCCCAAACATTAAAATTGCAAGTGGGCGATATGATATATATGTTCACCGATGGTTATGCTGACCAGTTTGGCGGGCCTAAGGGGAAAAAATTTAAATACAAGCAATTACAGGAAAAGCTATTAGAAGTTAACAATCAGCCAATGGCCGAACAAAAACATAAACTTAAACAGGCCTTTGAAGATTGGAAAAATGAGCTTGAGCAGATAGATGATGTACTATTAATTGGTATTAGGGTTTAGCCTTTAGGTAACTTTATCTTCATACCATAATTTTATAATAAAATTTACTTATTGTATATCAATTACTTATGATTTATTTTAGTACTATGTATTACATAGTATTAAAATATTCACATATCTTTGCAATGTCAAATACTAAAATATACTCCTATGGAAATAGAAAACACAAAAGCGCAGATGAGAAAGGGAGTTCTCGAGTTTTGCATATTGTGCATATTATCAGAAAAAGATGCTTATCCATCTGAGATAATAGAGGCAATGAAAAGTGCAAAGCTTATAGTTGTAGAAGGAACCCTCTACCCTCTTTTAATGCGTTTAAAAAACGAAGGCCAATTGGGTTACGAATGGAAAGAATCCACATCGGGGCCACCACGTAAGTACTACAAACTTACACCTGCCGGAAAAGAGTTTTTAAACGGGCTGCACACATCATGGCAGGAACTGGTAGACTCAGTAAACCAAATTGCAAAACAATATTCATCCAACACATTATAAAAACACATGAAAAACACAATTAACATAAGCCTTGGCGGTATCGTTTTCCATATTGAGGAAGATGCACACCAAAAACTTTCGGCCTACCTCAGTGCTATTAGTAACTCTATGCAGGGTTCGGAAGGGCATACCGAAATAATGGCCGACATTGAGGCCCGTATAGCTGAATTACTTCAACCCAAAGTAAGCGACTATAAGCAAGTAGTTTCTATTGCTGACATAGAAGAAGTGATTGGCATAATGGGCAAGCCAGAAGAATTTGCTACCGGTAAAGGAAATACAGAAACAAAAAAGGAAGAACCTATTAACACTAATGAAAGAGGCCGCTATCAGTATGGACAAAGGCGCATATTCCGCGACATTGATGACAAGGTACTGGGTGGTGTTTGCTCAGGCCTGGCTTATCATTTTGGCATCGATCCTATTTGGGTACGCCTTGGTTTTGGGCTTTCGTTCTTCCTATGGGGATTTAGCTTGATCATATACATACTGTTACTTATTATTATACCCAAAGCACGCACTGCAGCCGAAAAGCTTGAAATGCGTGGTCAACCGGTAGATATAAATAACATACGCAAGATTGTGGAAGAGGATATGGAGGATATTAAAAAGCGGGCAAAGGAATTTGGTGAGGATATGAAGAACTGGAGAACCCGTTCGCGCGGACAAAAGTTCGAAAGAAATGTAGGAGATTTTTTCTCATCAGTGGGCCATGGCGTGGGTAGTGTTATTGGGGGAATTATAAAAGGTATTTCTATATTCATTGGCATTATCCTTATAATAGTATTTACTTCCCTGTTGATTGGCCTTATTTTCTCACTCACTACCGGAACGAATATAATACACATTGAAGGGCATAACGGGCACATGATTGGTTATTCTGTAAATAACCTGTTTAACATGTTCGATTTACAGGGTATGGAAAAAACACTGCTTATAATTGGCATTTTTATGTTTATTGGTATCCCGCTTATGAGCATTATTGTACGCATTGTAAGGGCTTTTACCGGAAGAAGGCGGCCTTTTCAATGGTACAACGTAACAGCATCTATACTTTGGTCTGCTTCATGGATATTCATCATAATAGGTATGGCAAAGGTTTCGCAACACTTTAAAGTACCTGTACATGTAAGTAATGAAGCAACATTTACACTGCCTGCTTCATCAAAAGCATTGTCCGTAAAAATGCCTGTTCAAAATTATGATGATGATATATCAATAGGTATCGATTCACATAGCTTCTACATTTCTGATGATACTATTTTCTTTGGCAGCCCCTTATTGTGTATTGAAGCAAGCCCCGACAGTACTTTCCATTTTATATTAAATAAATCAGCAAGAGGCACCAGTAGTGACGAAGCCAAAGCATCGGCTAATGGCATTGAATATTCTTTTACTCAACATGATTCTGTATTGCAGTTATCGCCATATTACCAACTTAATGATGGTGTGGCATGGAGAATGCAAAAACTGGAAGGCGTAATTGAAATACCAATAAATAAAGCTATTGAAATGCCCGAAGGAATTGACCATTTTATATGTTCCTCAGTACACCATAAACATCACCACCTGGGTGGCCATACGTGGATGATGGGCGCAAACGGACTTGTTGAGACAAATAATTCTTCTTTGAAACAATAATTAATATTTAACGTAAAAGCTTATAACATGAAAAAAATTATCCTTCTATCCGCTATATTATTAAGCGCATACTTTTGCGCAAATGGGCAAGGTACAGGCAAAATTGATCTGAGAATAGTTGACCAGCAGCAAAAACCAGTCTCAAAAACCTTTGCCGAATTGCTGAATGCAAAAGATTCAAGTGTTGTGCAATATGCAACCAGTAATGTTAATGGCTATGTGGAATTTGAAAATCTGCAAAAAGGGAAATATCTTGTATTTATACCCGAAATTGGCACTAAAATCTATTCAACCTATTTCTTTGATATATACAATACCGACGAGTACTATGATGTAACCATGATATGTAAAGTTCATACGGAAGCCACCATTGTAGCACAAACAGGCAGTTCTATGACTAAAAAAGTCAGTAAGCTCGGCTAATATATCTATAGCACCCCACTCGGGGATTTACATATCTTTGCGCCCGAAAATTGAACAAGGAGAGTTGTCCGAGTGGCTTAAGGAGCACGCCTGGAAAGCGTGTGTACTCGAAAGGGTCCCGAGGGTTCGAATCCCCCACTCTCCGCGTAAAAGAAAATAATCCCGCAATAATGCGGGATTTATCTTTTATACTACTTTTAATTAATGAAACTACCATCTTTTATAAAGGCAATAGTATTATTCACCCTCCTACTTATATCTGTATATATATTATTCGGCAGGGGGCTGATAGATAATGTGCAATTATTTAACCCCGGCTATCGCTTAAGTTTTGTGCAGGAATGCTCAAAAGGGCTTGAACTATCTCACCAGCATTTAATTGCCTACCGGGATAATGTAACACCCAATTATTACCCCATAGAAAACCTTGGTGATGATATGGGCATTTATTATTTCGTTCCGCTGGTTCAGCAAATCATTCATACATATACTTATAAGGCTTATTTAATGGTCTTTTGCGGAATAGCACTGCTAGGGTACTCATTAGCTACAACCGGCATAGGCTTAATATTTAACGATGCCCGTGTGAAACTGTTCTCTTATTTCTATCTTGCATTAATTGCTTTCGTTTCTCTATTTATACTTGATGTATATATACTGGCTTACCTGGTTACATCATTAATACCATTGTTATACTGGATATGGAAAAAATATTCGGCAGGTAGGATAAAACTCATCTACCCTATTCTCGCACTTGCAATTACAGGTCTATTGGCAAGTGTAGCCAATCAATTCAGAGTATATTCTGGTTTGGGAATTATACTTGTAGTTATTGCTTTTATATTACTGGAAAAAGGTATTCCAGTTCTTCGTAAACTTATGTTCGTTGGGGCTTTATTGGTAACATTACCCTTATGTAAACTATACTTTTCAGCGCAGCTTAACCAACGAGACAATTGGATAGCAGCACACGGCAACTGCTTGCCAAACAATAAAATATACAGCCATGTATTATGGCACAATGTTTATTTAGGGCTGGGAATTGTACAAAATAAATACGGCATTCTGTGGAAAGATAGTGTAGGCTATAATAAAGCAAAGCAGTTCAAGCCCAGCCTTTATAATGTAACCCAGGGATATGATGATGCTATTAAGGGTGAGTTCTTAACACTAGTAAAGAACGATTGGCCTTTTGTATTAAAAGCATTCGTTTATAAATTCTTACTGGTATTACTTATGGGGTTTATATTCTTTAATTATGGCATTTTTCTTATCCGGAAGGTAAAACTCAATTACAAAGTCTTTATTCCAATGTTGGTGGGAATTTTATTTTATATGTTACCGGCAATACTTACCTACCCTATTCCGCATTACCTTCTTGGCTCCCTTAACCTGCTGGCAATAAGTCTATTGTTCTTACTAAACGAGGTTTATTCTACTAAAAGCAATATTTAGCTTTAGGTACCTTAATACTACATTCTTAATTATTTTTTACTAACCTTGTCCGGATTCAATTGGTCGGTTCGTTATAGTTGTATAAATCAGTAAAACATTAATTTTTAAACAACAAAACATCATGGAAAAATTCATCTTCTTGTACAGAGGTAAAGATGGCGGGCATGGCGGCCTAAGCCCGGATGATATGCAAAAGCATATGGAAAAATGGCAAGCCTGGATGGGTGGCCTTGCTAAACAGGGAATCATGGGCGACAGTCAGCCACTGAAGCCGACAGGTAAACAAGTAAGCGGAACAAAAAAAGTAATAACCGACGGCCCTTTTATTGAAGCAAAAGAAATGGTTGGCGGCTTTACGGTTGTTAATGCTAAAGACATTAATGAAGCCATTGAAATTGCCAAAGGATGCCCTATTTTTGAAGTAGATGGCAAACTTGAAGTAAGGCCGATTCAGAAAATGGAAATGTAAAATTCAAATAAATCAAAAGTTCAATTAACAAACAATTAAAAACAAAACAAGTCATGGAAAAATTCATGTATTTATTCAGAGGTGGTGAAAACCACGCGCACAATGCGCAAGATTCAGAAGCTGCACAAAAAAACATGCAAGCCTGGGGTGCCTGGATGGGCGACCTTGCTAAAAAAGGAATCATGGTTGGAGCTGATCCGTTGCAACCTACCGGTAAAGTGGTAAGCGGCACCAAAAAAATAGTAACCGATGGCCCTTTTGTTGAAGCAAAAGAAATGGTTGGCGGCTACCTTATTGTTAATGCCAACAATATCGACGAAGCAGTTGAGTTTTCTAAAGGATGCCCTATTTTTGCTGAAAATGGGAAAGTAGAGGTTCGCCCTTTACAGAAAATGGAAATGTAAAATTGTCTGAATCTAACGACAACGAAGTAAACAAAATGGTCGACCATCTTTTCCGGCACGAGTCGGGAAAGATGGTCGCTGTTTTAACACGCGTTTTTGGTTTCTCCAATATTGAGCAGGCCGAAGACATTGTGCAGGATACGATTATACGTGCCCTTGAATCCTGGAAATTCGGGAAACTACCGGACAACCCCCAGGCATGGCTTTACCGTACTGCAAAAAATAAAGCCATTGATATTTTACGCCGTGAAAAAGTTAAACACAAAATAGTAAACGACATAGCTCCACTATTAAAATCAGAATATACGCTTGGCTTTAAGATGAATGAGATGTTTACAGAAAATGAAATAAGGGATAGTGAGCTGCGAATGATGTTCGCCTGCTGCCATCCATCCATTTCGCACGAAGCGCAGGTAAGCCTTATATTAAAAACACTTTGCGGACTTAGTGTAAAGGAAATTGGAAATGCATTTCTGACTAACGAAGAAACCATTCAGAAACGATTATACCGTACGAAAGAAAAAATAAAGACAGATCACATATCACTCGATTATCCCGGGGCAGATGCCATGCAGGCACGTACCTATGCAGTGTTAAAGGCATTGTATCTTTTATTCAACGAAGGTTATAACTCTTCGCACCCCCAGAAGCTTATACGTGAAGACCTTTGCGAAGAAGCTATGCGGTTAGCTATTTTGCTTACCGAAAACCCTAAAACCAGCTATCCGCATGCATATGCTTTGTTGGCACTAATGTGTTACCATGCATCGCGCTTTGCCGCCCGTCTCGATGATAAAGGGTTTATAGTGTTGCTGCAAGACCAAAACAGGATTCAGTGGAACAAGTTTCTGATCAGTAAAGGGAATGAGTATTTAAACAAAGCCTCAGAAGGAGAAACAATACACGATTACCATATTGAAGCTGCCATTGCATCGGCACATGCCAATGCCCCAAATTATAGCGAAACAAATTGGAATCTTATTTTATTGCTTTATAATACGCTTTTAAGCCGCACCCAAAACCCTGTGGTTCAAATAAACCGATGCCTTGTGCTCGGTGAAGTGGAAGGGCACGAAAAAGCAATAAGCGAACTGGAACAAATTAAGGGTTTTACTGAAAACTGTTATTACAACACATCGCTTGGAGAAATGTGGATGAGATTGAGTAAAAAAGAAAAAGCAAAGCCTTATTTTCAAAAAGCACTTACCCTCACCTCTTCTAATGCCGAAATTGAACTGATAAGAAGAAAGTTATTGGCCTGCAATTAAAAAATCATTCTATTTTTACGTTTCTAAAAAAATGAAATGAATTTGAAATTAATTCTATCGTTATCGCTGTTTGGACTTTTCATGGCTTTTGCAACAGTTTACTTTATACCTTCAAATGTCGAGTACATTCTATGGCCTATCATCTTTATTATTTGCGCTTATCTTATTGCAAAAAATGCTCCCGGTAAATACTTCTTGCATGGCTTCCTCACCAGTCTTGTAAATTGTTTTTGGATAACCACAGTGCATCTGCTATTATTCAGTAAGTATATTTCAACCCACATAGCTGAACTGGATATGAGCAACAAAATGCATATACTCCACGGCCATCCAAGGCAGCAAATGCTCATTATAGGGCCGGCTATAGGCATTACATCGGGCATAGTTTTGGGGTTATTCTCCTTTATTGCCGGTAAACTGGTAAAGAAGGCATAATTTGACTAAAAAGCTTACAGATAAATTTAAAGATGGCGATTTACGCACCATTAAGGGGGTTGACAGTATTATAAAGCAAATTAAAACCGCTAAGGATTTTGATAATCTTTTTAAAGGTTTATTTGACGCCAACCGCCATATAGTAATGCGTAGTGCCGATGCCATTGAAAAGATAACGCTTACTCATCGCCAATACCTGCAAAAGCATAAAAACGAATTGCTTAAGCTATGTAACGATGTAGAACATATTGAATTAAAGTGGCACCTTGCACAATTAATTGCCCGCCTAAAGCTAAATGAGGATGAGATTGGTTTTGTATGGGATATACTTACCAGGTGGGCACTTTATAAAAAAGAAAGTAAAATCGTCAGGGTATTTTCGCTGCAAGGGCTTTTTGATTTACTGGAGCAAGCTCCGGAACTAAGAACTGATTATGAACAAACCCTTGCAACATTAGAAGGAGAACCCATTCCGTCAATTGCTGCAAGGATTAGAATATTGAGAAAAAAATTACCGAACCACAAGTAATCCTGTAACCCCTATTTCTTAACGAATTTATCGGTAAAATTTTTCTCGCCATTATTTATAAGTACCACATATATACCCTGCGGAAGATTTGAAACATCCTGGATATAGGTTGTATTATCAGTATTTGAAAAGGAAGGAACTGTTTGGCTCATTACCACACGGCCCTTCTCATCCATAACCATAATCATTGCTGGTTGCCCTATTGAAGGAAACTTAACGGTAAGCTGGCTACAGGTTGGATTGGGGTACAGAAACACATTCGATACCTTTTGTTCTGCTGAAACTGCGACCCAATCAAATGTCTGATTAGTGCCATCCGTTTTTCTTTCAACCACACGGTAATAAGATGTACCAAACAAGGGCGCTTTATCAATAAATGAATAGTTATTGGAAGCATCATTATCATCATTCTTTGTTACAGTACCTACTATCTCCGAGCTAATACCATCAACTGTACGTTCTATTGAAAAACCTACACATCCATCCTGCGATGCCATCGTCCAATCTGTATTTACTTCACCGTCATCAAAAAATGCATTAAATTCAGTAAGCCCTAATTCACTTGTGCGTTTATAGTTAACCGATACATTTACAAAATCAATATTAGCCTTTAAAGAATCGAGGCTGTTAAATGAATTAGCAACCGAAATGGCCACACCAAAGCTGTAAGAATTAATATTTGCCGGAGTTAAATTAACGCCCCACTGATCTTTCTCGCTTCCATACGTAAATGTATGTGCATTTAACGGCCATTCTTGCATATTAGCATGTTCAATACCGCATATCGCACCATCATATACAAGCTTTATACTATTATCGCTTATACCATTACCGGTGGCTCCTTTATTTATGGTTACCGTAACACCCTCAATAACAGCATCATTGGGGATATTAAAGCGGAAATTACCTATTTCAATAGTATCTGATGCCTGGCCTCTGCCAAGGGCTACCGAAGCAAATTGCTTATCGGCAAAATAAATGTTTGCAGCGTTTTGCCATGTAGGGTAATGGCTGGCAATTACCACAGTCGATATTCCATGGTGAGGAGCTTCCATTTGTGCTGTTACAGGGGCAGTAATGCTTAAAAGAATACTGGCTAAAAGCACTAAGGTAAGCTTGGTTTGATTGTAGTTTTTGGGTTTCATGGCAGATTTTGTTTTTGGGTTTCCTTTTAATTACAAGAGCAAAACTATACCAGCCTTAAGAGGGCTTTATTGAGTATGTAATGACTAAACAGCCTTTATGTAATGAATGGGGAAAATTGTGTAATGAATTAAATAACTGTTTATCCTTATTTTTTCGCAGTTCACTCAAAATGCCCAATAATGTTTCCTTTTTGCATATAAGTTCTTTATATTTGAATATCAATCTGCACCACCATGCAAAAGAAATTCAACATCAATCTATCTATTCCCCAACCCTGCCATGAGGATTGGGAGAATATGGCACCCAATGAGCGCGGAAGGCATTGTAATAGTTGCAATAAAACGGTTATCGACTTCTCACTTTTTACGGATAAACAACTGGTTGATTTTTTCTCAAAAGTTACCGGCAGCGTTTGCGGAAGATTGACCAATTTTCAAACAAACAGGCAGCTGGCTTATGTTGAGCCTGCCCGGAATCATTTTTTGTACAAACTACTCTTCGGTACAGCATTAGTTACAGGAATAGTAAGCGCAAATGCTAACTATAACCCAAATACTAAACCCTTAATTGAAAGTTTCAGTCTTCAGAGATCAACCGAAAAACCTGAACAGGCACCTCAAGGCGATACCACCCATTTTATAAGCGGTATGGTTGTAGATTCTATTAGACACAAGCCATTATCTTCAGCCATTGTTGCCATTAAAGGGACTGTACAATCGGTGCAGACCGATGAGAATGGAAACTTCAAACTATTTGTACCTCTTAAATACCGTAAAAAGATAATACAGTTGCAATGTGTATACACAGTGAACGTAAAAGAAATTGCAATAAATACCCAGAAGCTGCCATTAACAAATATTACAATAGAATTTAAAAATGAACAATTTAATATAGTTAGCAGGTATACTCCTCCTATCGAAACTGTAACTCATTCAGGTGGTGTTATAGTCAGTGAGGTTGTAATGCAAGTCCCTGTAAAAGTTGAAGAACCCTTTGATCCATTTATTAATGCGGATAAACAGGTAATCAGAAATACCCAATAATATCAGCCAAATGAGAAAGAAAACAATTTTAAATCTTTCTATACCCATTCCATGCCACGAAAACTGGGAGAACATGACACCCAATAAGCGCGGCAGACAGTGTGCAAGTTGCAATAAAACGGTTGTTGACTTTTCACAATACAGCGATAAACAGCTGGTAGAGTTCTTTACTAAAGTCAAAGACAATATATGTGGGAGGATTTCAACCTTTCAATTGCAAAGACAATTGGTTTATACTGAACCAACTAAGCATTCATTTATTAATAAATTATTACTTGGTACTGCATTGACAGCCGGATTAACAACTACAGTTGATGCGCAGCAAAATAACACCGCACAACCCGCAAAAAATATAAACGCCAAGCTAAAACATGCAGCAAAGAAAGTGGATAAAATTCAGGCTATCCCTGCACAAGAATTAAAAGAAATACCTATGATATCTGAAGAACAGGAGTTAAAAACGGCTCCAAGCAATGAACCTGTAGATATGATTAGTTATATGGTAGGTGGTATTTGCCAAATTGATGTAGGGGTTACATTAGATTTCCCAACAGATGAAATGACGCAACAAACTCTGAGCCAAATAAACCAAGGAGGCTATAATGAAATGTCGTTAAAGCCACATTCAGCAGCAGCGCCAAAATCGAGAGATGGCGGAGGTGGATTATAAATAAATATACCCCAAAGGCCCGAAGGGTTTTGAACAAAAAACGAATTGAAAAAGAATAAAAACATAAAACTTTCTGTCCCTAACCCCTGCAACGAGGATTGGGATAGTATGACCCCTAATGAACAGGGAAGGCATTGTGGGAAATGCGATAAAACAGTTATAGACTTTTCTCTGTTTACCGACAAACAACTTATTGAGTTTTTCGCCAATGTTACCGGTAGAATATGCGGAAGATATAATCCACTGCAAGTAGAAAGAGAATTGGTATATATTGAACCGAAAAATTACTTTTTGCATAAGCTCTTTTTGGGAATCGCACTTACTGCAGGAATTACGAGCAGTGTAAGTGCAAACTACAACTACAGGCGTTTACCCGAACAAGGCTTCAAATCTATAAATGAAGAAAATGAATTACAATTGGCGAGTGGGAACGATACTACAAATTATGTTAAAGGAAGACTTCTAAACAAAGAAACACATAAAGCAATTACAAATGCGTTTATGACTATTAAAGAACTTAACCTGGAGATTAAAACTGATTCTTCTGGTAACTTCAAATTCTTTGTCCCGAAAAAATTACAGAACATAGAGTTTACCATAGAAGTTATGAGTACTGTCAGGTACGAAGGATACGAAGAAACCAAACTCAACTTATTTGGCGCCACTTACCCCGTTACAACAGACATAGAAGTATCTCAAATGATTATCAGAGCTATGGTTGGTGATACTATTGCAATGCCCATTAAACAAGACAGTATAAAAAAGAACAAATAGAATGCAACGCAAACAAAACATACAATTAAGCATACCTACACCATGTACCGAGAACTGGGAAAACATGACTCAGAATGAGAAAGGCAGGCATTGCGCAAACTGTAACAAAACAGTAATTGATTTCTCACTTTTTACAGATAAACAATTAATAGAGTTCCTGAATAAAACAACCGGAAAAATATGCGGACATATCTCTTCCTGGCAATTAAACAGGGAATTAGTTTACGTAGAACCCCGAAATCATTTTTTGTACAAATTGCTCTTTGGTACCGCTTTAACCTTTGGTATTGCGGGAAGCGCTAATGCCAATTACAATCCAAATCAGAAGCCGCTTGTTGAACAATATGCGGAAAGTAATGCTGAACAAAACAGAAATATCAAAACGGCTAAAGATACCGGTACGCATTTAACAGTAACTGTAATTGATGACTCTACCAAGCAGGTATTGCCTTATGCAGAAGTTATACTTGCGGGCATTAGCGGACAAAGCAGTCAGGCGCAGGCTGACGTAAATGGCAAAGCAGAAATCTACTCTCTTACGCCCGGTAAGTATGATATAATATCGCATTATAATGGTTATGCTGATTATAAAAAGAGAATCACATTAACTAAATCATCAAAAACATTTGTAATACGTATTAAAAGACAGTCCATTGAATTAATCCCGCATGAAATGGTAAATGGAGGGCTTGAGATAAGACAAATTCCCGAGGACACTATAAAACCGAATAAATAAAACTATTTTATGCGGGTTAAGCAAAGCCTGAGATTAAGTATTCCTTCTCCCTGTAATGAGGATTGGGAAAAGATGAGCATGAATGAAAAAGGCAGGCATTGTGCTAATTGTAATAATACAGTTGTTGATTTTTCTCTTTTTAGTGATAGGCAGGTAATTGAATTCTTTGCTAAAGCAAGAGGCAAGGTGTGTGGTCGGTTTTCCAGTTTTCAATTAAATAGGGAATTGGTTTATATAGAACCGAGCAATCATTTTTTGTACAAATTGCTCTTTGGTACTGCTTTAACATTAGGCATAGCCGGAAGCGCAAATGCTAACTATAATCCGAATCAGAAGCCGCTGGTTGAACAATATGTCCAACAAAGGGAAGCTAATAAGGAACCTGAAAATACTTTGGGAGGAGACGACAATAAGAACACAGTGAAAATCACAATACTAGATTCTGCAAATAAAAGCGGTATACCTTTTGTAGCTTTAGTAGTAACATATAATGGAGAACAGATTGGAACAGGTTATACAGACATAAATGGATTGGCTGAAATTACCATGCCCGATTCAGTTACAGGAAAAAAAATCACCATTAAAGCAGTTTATCCAGGTTATAAAGACCATACGTCGGAGTTTATTGCTTCACAAGGCAATAATTCCATTAAAATTATGATCAATCCGGGCCCTGTCATTATTTTAGGCGGACCAATGTTTATTTCGAGGCCCCTTCCAGACCCGACTCATTATAGTATTCACAAGGGTGATACACCCTTGTGGTAACCCATACCATTTCAACAAGCCTGCTGTTGAAAACTTATTACTTATTTTATTTATTATACTAAACAAAATGAATAAATTTGTATTGTTAATGCTTGGCACATACTTATATTACCGATAACTACTCAAACCAAAAGCAAATGAATACTCAATATTTTATACTAACTATTTTTAAATGGAGCTTATCACGACTTTATGTTCTTAGCTTTTTTTAAAAAAAGGCCCGAAATGGTGACACCCGGTGACAAAAAGTGTCATTTAGTGTAAAAAATGCTAAATTCCTTAGTAAAATGTCACTATAAAATTAAGGTTTTGTCACTAATGAGTGACAAAAGTGACAACTCAACACCTAAGTAGTTGATAATGAATAAGGACAATGCAATCCGGTAAAAAAGTAATTAACACGATTGTTAAAAACTAATCACAAAAAAGGGGTATTATTCTCCTTAGTTGGTAGTAAATTCGCCAGCAAGTAAAAACCATATGAAGGTAACATATTACGGACATTCGAGTTTTGGAGTAGAAACAGCTGGGAAACACCTGCTTTTTGACCCATATATAAGTCCTAATCCGTTGGCAGCAGCTATAAAGCTTGATTCAATAAAAGCTGATTATATCCTATTATCACATGCACATCAGGACCATATAGCTGATGTCCCTTATTTAGCTGAACATACCGAGGCAACACTTGTAGCCTGCTATGAAATATATACTCACTTTTCACAAAGAGGCATCAAAGCTATCCGTCCTATGAATATAGGTGGTTCATTTACTGCCGATGGAATTACAATTAAAGCAGTTAACGCCATACACAGCAGCAGTTTTGAAGATGGTTCATATGGTGGAGTACCTATGGGCTTTGTAGTCACTTCAAAAGAAGGCAACTTTTATTATTCAGGCGATACCGCACTTACCCTTGACATGAAACTTATTGGTGAAACTACTACTTTAAAATTCGCTATGCTGCCTGTAGGCGATAACTTTACTATGGGTGCTGACGATGCCGTTAGGGCGTGTGGTTTTATTAAGTGTAACAACATAATAGGCATGCACTACGATACCTTTGATATTATTAAAATAGATAAAAACGAGGCAAGAAAGAAGTTTGAAAAAGCCGGAAAGAAGTTAAGCTTAATGGCTATTGGAGAAACCAAAGAATTTTAGATAAAACAAGAAACATGGGAAAAATTATTGCGGTTGCAAATCAAAAAGGCGGAGTAGGGAAAACCACTACCGCTATCAATCTGGCTGCTGCATTGGCAGTGCTGGAACATAAAACATTGCTGGTTGATGCCGATCCACAGGCAAATGCCACATCGGGCGTTGGTTACGACCCTAAGAAGATCAAGACCAGCGTGTATGAGTGTATTATTGACAATGTGGATGTAAAAAACACCATACTCACCACTGAAACGCCAAACCTTGACCTGTTACCGGCTCACATTGACCTTGTTGGTGCAGAGATAGAAATGATAAACCTGCCAAGCCGTGAAAAGATGATGCGTGCTGCATTAGCTAAGGTAAAAGAAGAATATGAATTCATCATACTCGATTGTTCTCCGTCACTTGGGCTTATTACCCTTAATGCTTTATCAGCAGCCGATTCTGTTATAATACCTATACAGTGCGAGTATTTTGCATTAGAGGGCCTCGGCAAGCTTTTACAGACCATTAAAATTGTGCAGGAGCGCCTTAACCCTGAGTTGGAAATTGAAGGCATTCTGCTTACTATGTACGATGGCCGCCTTAACCTTTGCAATCAAGTTGTAGAAGAGGTAAAGACACACTTCCAGCAAATAGTATTTGATACTATAGTACACAGGAATATCAAACTCAGCGAAGCACCAAGCTTTGGTAAAACCATAATTATGCACGATGCAGCATCACGCGGAGCTTTGAATTACCTGCACCTTGCACGTGAAGTTTTGCAAAAGAACAAGATGACCCGTATGAAACAAAGCGATAAAATTATTAATGTAGAAGAAAATTAACATGAGCGATAACACAAAAAAAAGAGCATTAGGAAGAGGGTTGAGCGCATTGCTTGAATCTGACACAACTGATAGTGTAATTACTGCATCAAGCTCAAATAATGGGATACATGCAACCGGTGGCATTGCGCAGATATTGATTACTCAAATTGAGGCTAATCCATTTCAGCCACGCAGTCGTTTTGAAGAAATACCGTTAAAGGAATTGACTGATTCTATCCGCCAGCATGGTGTAATACAGCCCATAACAGTTCGGAGAATGAGCAAGGACAAATATCAGCTTATATCGGGCGAAAGAAGGTTAAAAGCGACGCAATTAGCCGGATTAATTGAAATACCTGCATACATTAGAGTCGCTAATGACCAGTCGATGCTTGAAATGGCGCTGATTGAAAATACCCATCGTGAAGATTTAGATGCTATTGAAATTGCAATAGGATACCAACGCCTTATTGAAGAATGCAATCTTACACAGGAAGATCTTTCGGAAAAGGTTGGAAAAGACCGTACCACAGTAACTAATTACCTGCGCTTATTAAGGCTTCCACCGGTTATTCAATTAGCCATCCGCGAAAGGAAGATAACCATGGGCCACGCCAGGGCACTTATCAATATTGATAATCCTGCTGGTCAGCTTAGTGTTTTTGATAAGATATTAGACGAATCTCTTAGTGTGCGTGAAACTGAAGAAAAAGCAAAGACTGCCAAAGCAACATACAAACCCGGAAAACACTCTTCAAACAAGAACAGAAATCCGAACGACAGCCAAATTGAAAGCGAATTATCTTCCTTGTTCTCAGCCAAAGTAAAATTGGCAAGAGTGGGGTCAGGCAAAAAAGGCAAAATAGTTATACCATTTGCATCTGATGACGAACTCAGGAAGATCATTGAAACATTGCATGCCTGATAAACTTTTGCAGAAAGTTATTATTCTTCCGTTAGTTTTTGCGCTTGCATTATTGCCTCGTGCAAAAGCGCAAACAAAGGATTCTGCTACTGCTATCAGAAAAGATACAACTGTTGCAACTTCCAAAAGTATTGATACGGCCTCGAAGAAGAAGTTTACGCTCAACTCGTTAGCATTTTGGAAAGGCCATCCATACCCCTACCCTAAGCTGGCAATGATTTGTTCTATTGTTATACCAGGCCTTGGGCAAGCATACAATAAAAAATACTGGAAGATACCTATTATTTATGCGGGGCTGGGCACCATGGCTTACTTTGCAATAACCAATCAGCAGCAGTATACTATTTATAATAACGCATTAAAACAAAGAACAGGAAGCCCGCCACAAGTAGATCAATTCTATAACATATACTCAACTGATGCCCTCATTAGTATTGAGAATTATTGGAGCCGTTATAGAAACTTAAGCATAATTGGTGCAGCATTTATATATATGTTAAACATCGTAGATGCTAATGTAGATGCACAACTTCACAGTTTCGATGTAAGCAACAATATCTCTTTAAATGTTTTACCACTATTATCTCCTTATGGCTTTCAGCCTACACTCTGCCTGGTGAAAAGGTTCTAGCATTCTCATTCCCACATATTCATTACACTATTATCAAAGTTCATTACGTTTCATGCAATAGTTCATTACATGGTCAATAATTAAGGGCTTAAGGTGAATTAGATTTGTATTCGAAAGCAGATTATTTGAGAGGCAAACTTTCTACAGACACACGGAATTTATTATGGGGGATGCGGGCAAAGTCCAGGTTTACTACCTGGCTTTGTCTATTTGTATACACAGCACACATAGTGTTCGATACATGATAAAGCATTTTCCTGTTCTGCTCAGGCATTCCATCGAGTATTGCAGCCATTACCTCGTGGCGCGGAGTTACAGGATCATAACCATAATCGTGCCAGATAACAATTGTGTTCTCATGCACCAAATGCTTAAACACATTCGCTGTATCACTCTTAACCGATTCATAATGGTGATCGCCATCTATAAATATCACATCAAATTTCTTATCCAACCCTTTATAATCAAAGTTTAATGAGTTAGCGTATAACTGTTTTATCTTCGGATTATTTTTAGAGAAGAACCCAACCAGGTCCGCTTCTGTTTTATCTTTTATAAGCTTGGGATCAAGGTCCATTGTATAGCATTCAGCGCAAACATCAACCACATTTACAACACTCTCCCCACGACATGTACCAATCTCAAAGTATTTACAACCAGGTATCGTTTTGCACATGCCACGTATCAGGCATAGATCCGTTGGTAACGAACCGCCCTCTAAAAAGGCGAATGCGTTTAGTTCTTCTTTAAAGTTTGGCAACAATACATCCAACTCAATCACTGGTAAGCTGTCGATATGGTAATGCTTGTCAACGTACTTTTGCCACACTGAATTATCAGCCAAAACATGGTTAAGTAACCAGGGATTCCTGATTATTTCAAATACAGCTTTGAATGTTTTGCGTACCCTTTTCAACATGGCTTCTGTTTATGGTACGTTCATGTATTTATGAGTCTGCAAAGAAACCTGCCAACGAGGGTGTTTTTTCACATACTCTACAATAAGCGGGGTAACCTTCTCTGCCCTGCTCCACTCAGGCTGTAATAGTAGCTGGCATTTCTTTGAAACCAATGCTGCATTTTTTTCCGCCCATGCAAAATCATCCTTATTATATATAATAACCTTCAACTCATTGGCCAGTTTAAATGATTCTTTCAAGGGCGCTTTTAATTTTTTAGGTGATAAGCAGACCCAATCGAACTTGCCTGTAATAGCCGATGAGCCAGATGTTTCAATATGAACAGAAATTGCTTGTTTCTTTAATTGTGCAGTAAGCTCTTTTAAATTATGCATTGCCGGTTCACCACCCGTCACAACCACAATAGAGGCTCCTGCTTTTTTCACTTCACTTATTAACTTATCTATATCTATTATAGGATGCGCATTTACATCCCAGCTTTCTTTCACATCGCACCAATGGCATCCCACATCGCAGCCACCAAGCCTGATGAAATAGGCCGCACTACCACTATGCATACCTTCTCCCTGTATGGTATAGAAGTGTTCCATTACCGGAAGCACATTATTTTTCTTTATGCTTTTAGCTTTTACCATAATAACCTACACGAATGTGTAAGACTAGAAATTAAAATCATTTGCCTCGCCCGATAGTTCCCTACCCTTTATAATTGCTGTTTTCCATTCTTCTAACTCCTCATTTATCTCAAGCGATTCTTCATTCTCGTAGGAAATTCCCAATTCCTGCTTTTGCAGGTAATCTTCATACACCAATGGCAATAATTTCAGTATTTGCTTGGCCCTGTAATCTTCCCATGCTTCAATCAATGCATCTCTCCAGTCGGTACTTGAACTGATTGGTATAACCTCACTTATCTCTTTTAATTCTTTAAAAGCCAGTTCTGCGAGCTCATCGGCAAAGTCCATTGGTTTATGGC
>JABCZW010000041.1 GCA_013289475.1 Bacteroidota bacterium | reverse complement strand
AACAACATACTGGCTATAGCATGAAGAGTAAAGAACCAACCACGGGTCTGGTCAACGCCTTCAGCTATAAAGTCGGCAGGGAAGTTCTTTTCAAATACTTCCTTATTCTCAAAAGGGTAATGCCACTGTGCATAAGGCATAGCGCCTGAATCGAACCAAACGTCAATCAGGTCAGGCTCACGGAACATCTTCTGCCCCTTTGATGATACAAGTATAATATTATCGGCGTAAGGCTTGTGCAGGTCACGGTTCTTTACATTATCCCACCTGCTCTTCTTAATATCAGCATCGGTCATAATGCCTGCGGCAACTGATTTCTTTATCTCTTTATCTAATTCTTCTACCGAACCAATGAATAGTTCCTCTGATGAATCTTCCGTTCTCCATATAGGCAGTGGTATTCCCCAAAAGCGTGAACGGGAAAGGTTCCAGTCCACCATATTTTCGAGCCAGTTGCCAAACCTGCCGGTACCTGTAGATTCAGGCTTCCAATTGATGGTCTTGTTCAACTCAATCATACGGTCTTTGCAGGCCGTTGTTTTCACAAACCACGAATCGAGCGGGTAATATATTACAGGCTGATCGGTTCGCCAGCAATGCGGGTAGTTGTGTTCGTATTTCTCAACTTTAAAGGCTTTGCCTTCTTTCTTCAATTTCAAAGCAATAGCCAGGTCGGTAGATTTATCAAGGTCTTGCTGGTCTTCTTTGGTCTTAACCAAACGTCCTGCAAAATCGGTAACAGCATCTACAAAGCGGCCACGCTTATCAACAAGGGTAAGCGTACCAATACCATTTTGTTTTGCTGCCCTAAAGTCATCGGCACCAAAGCTTGGTGCTATGTGCACTATACCGGTACCATCGGCTGTGGTTACAAAATCACCGATTATAACACGGAAGCCATCACCACCTTCAGGTTTGGCATACGGCATTAATTGCTCGTAGTTTATACCTGCTAATTCAGAACCTTTTAATGTCTTTTCTACGTTGAACGGAACTACCTTATCGCCTACTTTGTAATCTTCAAGCGGAATTCCGTATGCTTTCTCAGAAAAATACTTGCCTACCAATTCTTTTGCAAGAACAATCTTTATAGGTGTTCCCGTATAAGGTTGGAATGTCTTAACGAGATCATATTCTATATTCTTACCTACTGCCAACGCGCAGTTGCTTGGCAATGTCCATGGGGTTGTGGTCCATGCCAGGAAAAACACATCGAGGTTATCACCGGTAAACAATGCCTTCGATTTCTCATCGCACTTAACATTGAACTGGGCTGTAACGGTAGTATCTTTTATATTCTTATAGCAACCCGGTTGGTTCAGCTCGTGCGAACTTAAACCCGTACCTGCTGCCCATGAATATGGCTGAATGGTGTAGCCTTTATACAAAAGATCTTTTTTGTAAAGCTTCTGCAACAAGTTCCATACACTCTCAATATATTCATTATCGAAAGTAATATATGGCTTTTCCATATCCACCCAATACCCCATTTTACGGGTAACATCTTCCCACTTATCTTTATACTTCATTACCTCTTTACGGCATGCAGCATTGTACTCTTCTACACTTATCTTCTTGCCAATATCTTCTTTTGTAATGCCAAGGGTCTTTTCAACGCTAAGTTCTATAGGCAATCCATGGGTATCCCAACCACCTTTACGTTTCACCTGCTTGCCCTTCATGGTCTGGTAACGGCAAAAAATATCTTTTATAGCACGTGCCATTACGTGGTGTATACCGGGCATACCATTAGCTGATGGAGGGCCTTCGTAAAAAGTAAATGAAGGCGCACCTTCGCGAAGAGAAACACTTTTTTCAAATGTCTTCTCCTGCTCCCACTTCTGCAATATCTCTTTGCTGATGGCGCTTAAATCAAGACTTTCGTATTGTGGAAACTTGTTCATATTATATGGTTGCGATAACTTTCAACTCAATTGCTATAGGAGTTGGTAATGATTTGATCTCTACTGTTGTTCGGCAGGGCTGGTTATCTTTAAAGTACTCGGCATATACACGGTTGTAGGTAGCAAAGTCAGCTTTCATATTGGTTAAAAAAACAGTTACATCAACTATCTTATCCCAACCCGATCCTGCTTCATCGAGCACTGCTTTAATGTTTTCAAATACCGAACGGCATTGCACTTCAATATCGTAAGCGGTAATAGTTCCTTTATCATCAAGGGTTACACCCGGTATTTGCTTGCTGCCTTTTTGCCTTGGCCCCATACCCGATAAAAACAAAAGATTACCCACCCTGCGTGCGTGCGGATACAGGCCTACAGGTTCCGGTGCTTTTGACGAATATAGTTTATCCATGGCTGTTTTTTAAGCGTGCAAAGGTAGTAAAATAGGCGAAAAGTTGAAACAGGGTTAAGCCAGCTTAATACTGGCCACTGATTATGAATACTTTCTGCTGAATTTATTAACCTACCGACTAATAAGTACTGATTTGAGCAGGGCCCTTATTTGGTGTAGGAATAAGGCTCATTACCGGTATATCGGAATTATTGATAATACCCTGTGCAGTAGAACCGATAAACAAAGGAGTTGTATCGCTTTCCTGTTGGGTCATAATCATAATAAGATCGGCATCAACCTTGTTCGAATAATCTACAATAGCCTGTGCAAGGCTTTCGTCGCCTTTAATGGCTTTTATCATTTCGGCAGTTGACTTAACACCTGCTTTCTGAATAAAGGCTTTCACCTGGTCCATTTGGCGGGTTAGGCGGTTTACCACAAACTCATCGAGAGAGAATAAAACCGATACTACACGTATGGTTGAACCATATAATTTACCAAGTTCAATAGCCTTGTTAACTTTTTCGCGAGTTTCTTTAGAAAGGTCGATAGGTAATACAATGTTTTTACAACCTTCGCGGTGGTGCTTGCCTTTAATAGTAATTACAGGGCAGGCAGCTTCTCTAACCACCCTAAGGGCATTAGAACCGATAAACCTTTTGCGGATACCTACGGTACCGTTGCAACCCATTAATATCATTTTAGCGCTGATCATGTCAGCAACTTCCAATATTTTTTCATAAACTGCACCACGGGCAACCATGGTGTTTACCTTGAGTTTTTTCTTCTTTTCAGTTTCTTTAGCCAATTCGTGAAGCTTATCTTCAATCTGCTTTTTCATGGCAGCTTCGTCGAATGACTTGGCAAATATGCGGCCTATGGCTCCGCTTTCTTCAATAACGTATAGTAATGTAATTTCAGCATTATAGAACTGGGCAAGATTGTATGACTGGTCAAGCGCTATAAGTGCCTGGTCAGAAAAATCCATCGGAATTAAAATCTGGTTTACATTAGGTTTCATGCAGTTCGTAGTTTATTTTGGGGTGCAAAGGTAACGATTTTTTCAAATTGTTCAATATTGAAGATAAAATAGCCCTTTTTGCACGCTTCTTGAGCCTTAAACCAAGACAAACCGAAAGCCTACCGCCACAAGCAATAGCCTATTTTAACGCCCAACTCGATATTGGGCACCCAATAATTGCCTATAGAATACATAGCTGCATAGGTATCGCTCGGGTCCTCATTTACTCCCGCCGGAGTAAAACTCATGTGCTTTGCTTCCAATGGAGTTAACGTAGAAGTTACATTTTTAAACCTTACACCCAATCCAACATACCAATCAATTACAATACCGCTTTTAAAGGTTTTGCATTGGCCAATCTTTAGTGTAAATGCTATATTACTTTTAAATATGCGAAAGGTCTTTTCGTATGGAGGTGAAAGCATTATTGAATCTGTCCAGTCGAAGCTTTCTTTTTTATACAAACATTCAACCGACGTATACCCGCCATCCGCGTGAGGCGGATATATTTTAGGCTCTATTCTTACCAAATATCCTTTAACATTTGTTTGTGATGCTACCCATCCTCCAAAGTATCCGCCCGCACTTATATTCATCGACAGAGCTTTATATATCCTAAATTCTACTCCACCCTGGTATGATGGTGAACTAAAACCATCTATAAGCCCACAAGGCATTACTTCAAGGCTCAGTCTTTTGTTTTCATATTCATCATCCTGGCTATGGGCCAAACCTGCAAACAACAAAAAAAGCAAGCAGAGTTTTAATTTCATGCAGGTATGGAGCTTTGCAAAAAGTGGGTTTTCTGTTACAACAAAGTTAATAAAATTAAAATTGTTATAACTATCAACTGTTGGCATGATATACATCATAGTATATTGACTTTAGCGGAGATACCTTTGGTATGTAAAACAAATTACTAACCCCAAAAAAACCGCATTATGAAAATCACCATCCACGACCAGAAGAAGATCCACGAGATACAAAAGGAATTCTCTAAACATTTCCCTAATCTCAAACTCGACTTTTTTGAGAGTCACGAAAAACAGAAACACCTGCTCCTCCATCCTACCCATACTATAGGCGAATGCAGAAAGGTGCATTTAAAAGGCGCATTAGATATTGACCCGCACATGAAAGTGTGTGACCTGAAAAAAGGACTGCACGATACCTTTGGCCTGCATACCGAAGTGTACCGCAAAGTGGGCAACGACTGGCTTGAGACCGCTACCGGTACCTGGACACTGGAAAAGCAAAACAACTGCAGCTCAGAAACAAATTCGGAGAGTACGCTGGAGGTGGTTTAGGGGAACCTTCTCTCATTCTCCTCCAAGCGGAGGAGACGTTACTTTAGTAGTGTGATCACCTTCTTGCGATATAGACAAAGAAATGTCTTTCTCGCCTGAGAAAGATAAAAGATAGAGTCATTACACTCCCCTTCCCTGCTTTACTGCATGATATATAAGCGAAGCTATGCCCGCTATTATAATTACTTCGCCTGCCGAAAACAGCCACCAGTTATAGTTTACCGGTACATAGGTTTTTATAACATCGGCCTGGTGGCTCGAGAGTGTCCATAAGCCTATACTCTGCTGCGTGCCTGTAGCAACATATTTAATGTAATCGAGTATAAAGGAATAAATAACTAAAAGGCTGCCTGCAATGAGCAATACCCACTCCCTTATTTTTAAATGTGCATTATACCCCTTCTCCTGGAAATAAATGACTGATGCGGTTAAGGCTATCATAGTAAGCGATACGATGCAAGGCGCCAGCACGGGGCTAACCCAGGGAACAGGAATAAGAAAAAGTATATCCCATGTAAACAACGATTCGGGCCAGTTAAGGCAAACCTTCAGGAATACATAGTAAAAGATATCCCATATAGCAAAGCAATAGAGGAAAATGGCAAATTTTTGCGAAGTGTTCTTGCCCGCAATAATGCCAATGCCCAGCAACATTAAAATAGTTGCAGCCTCCCTGAAGAACTCCACATAAACAATATTCATATCGAGCGATACAAGGGGGAACCGGAACCCGCCGGGGTAATATATCTTACGCAGGTAAACTACCACGGCTGTTTCTAAAAAGCCCATAGCAATGCTGAATACCGTGAGCCATATCATGCGGGTAGTAAGCGATTTCATGCCGGTAAAATGTTTTTGTTTAACAGATTAACACAAAGCCGCGGGTTTTATTGTGTTCCCCCGTCACTGCGAGCGAAGCGTGGCAGTCTCAGTTTTTTTTACCACAAAGGCGCAAAGACGCAAAGTTTTTTGTCATGCTGAGCCTGTCGAAACATCTCTTCCAATTTACCTCACCCTGCCCTCTCCTTGTAAAAGGAGAGGGTATACCTGAATTACTTTAATTCTTACTACCTTTGGTTTAGCTAAAAGGAACCCCATGAAAAAATTAATACCCTTTATTTTAGCATCTGTTTTATTTTATTCCTGCAGTACCGAACTGGTGTATTTTAATATAAATAAACCGGCCCCGGTAACTATAACCCCATCTATAAAAACGGTTGCCATTATAAACAGGAGTATTATTTCAGATTCTGCCGGGGTGCGAAAAAAAGTCGACGATGTGTTATCGGCTAAAGGGCCCGAACTGGATAAAGAATGTGGCAACGAAAGCATTCGTGGCTTAAAGGATGCAATAGTGCAAAGCAATAAATTCGCCAGCATTGTTTTTCTTGACTCAGTGCACCTCCCCAATAATTTCCCGGGCACCTTCCCTTCTCCATTATCGTGGGACAGAATTCAACAAATTTGCACGGCAAATAATGTAGATGCGCTTTTTATACTGGAAGCATTTCACACAACATCCAGGATAAACCTGGTAGCTGTGCCAAATACAGTTGCAGGAATTGCTGCAACCGTGGCCAATGCCACCAAGGTAGAAACAACCATAAATACAGGCTGGAGAATATATGACCCGCAAAACAAACTGATACTCGATGAGTATTCTATCAGCCAGAGTTTTACTGTCGATGGTGGACTGAACCCTGTTGATGCTGTTACGGCATTGATGAACCATAAACAAGTGGTAATGGATGTAAGCTATAAAATAGGCCAATCGTATGCCGACAGGATAATGCCTTACCAGATAAGGGTAAACCGGGAATATTATGTAACAGGTAGCGCTGATTTAAAAATGGCAAAGCGCATGGCCTTTGCAGGAGACTGGGATGGCGCTGCGGCTTTATGGAAAAAGGAAACAGCAAGCCCCAAACTAAGAGTTAAAGGAAGAGCGTATTATAATATGGCTATTAGCAGTGAAATAAACGGCGATCTTGATGGCGCCATTGACTGGGCACAGAAAGCCTACGAACTATCGGGCAAGCGCTTAGCATTGCAGTATTTAAATCTTCTCAGGTACCGAAAATCACAGGACGACATCTTGAAAGCTCAAACATCGGGACAATAAATAGAATTATGCCTTCTCGGTACCCGTTAAACGTTACTTTGGGGTAAATAAGCCCTTAATTTCAACTTATTCAAACCTTCTTCCATCTTCCTCCAGGCGGAGGAAGCGCTACATTAATCTATCCTTATAAATTTGTTGCATTAATTGTTTTTTAGTCTGTCTAATGAAACCAATAGAAAGGCCATTTTATTATAATGCCGGCCCTGAGATATTGAAACGTGCAGTTGATCTAAGGAATAATATGACTGCACCTGAAAAAGCTCTATGGGAAATACTTGGCAAAAAGAAATTAATGGGAGTAACATTTAGAAGGCAACATCCAATCGCAAAATTCATAGTGGATTTCTATTGTCATGAAGCTTTACTGGTAATTGAAGTTGATGGCGATATACATAACAGCTTAGCTGTTTCAGAACGAGATGAAGGAAGGGAACATGAACTAAAGAAATTAGGTCTTGATATTTTAAGATTTTCCAATAATGATGTTTTGAAAAACAGGGACAGCGTTGTAAAAAGCATACAGAACTTTATTAGAGAAAAAGGAATGTCTTTCTCGCTTGAGAAAGATAAAAGATAGAGCTACCTCTTAGTTGCCTTCGCCTTCAATCCGCTCGCATATTTATAGCTTGCCTCAAACCAGGGCTTTAGCTCTGCAGTTTTTTGAAGCAGGCTATCGGGTACGGTAACGTACTCTTTTTGTATTATGCCGTACGATAATGCCAATGTGGTTTTATACTTTTTAATAAACTCCTCGCGCTCGGCAGGGCCAAGGCGCAGGGCCACAAAACCATCTTTACTTACATAACTGTACATATTACCATTTAATGATGTATAGGGTATAGTGGCACCCTTTAGCTCTGCTTTGCCATGGCTCTCTACCAATTTAGTGTAAAGGGCTTTTCTTTGTTCGGGGGTAATGGGTTTGGGCATATTCGTTCAATTTGAGAATGACAAATTAGAAAAGATATTTTACTTCAATACAAACCTTATAGGAACCGCATAAATAACTTTAACCGCATGGCCTTTTTCCATGTGCGGTTTTAATTTGGGCAGGCTTGTTATCACCCTCCTTGCTTCTTTATCAATACCCGGGCCACCGGGTATGCCACGTAATATTTTCACACTGGTAATGGAACCGTCTTTTTCTAAAACAAAAGAAAGATAAACAGTACCGGTTATCTCGGCTTCTTTTTCTACCTCGGGGTATTTAACGCTATCGGCAATATATTGGCTAAATGGCACGCCTGCAACCATAAGCATAGAATCAATTACCCAGGCTTTTATGGTGTCTTTCTCCTTTATTTTATACCAAATCATTGGAAACCCTGCCAACTTTATAATAGCTATTTTCGGTTCCGGGACAGGTGAATAAGTGTGGGATTCATAAACAATACTAACATTATCATTCCATCGTGCTTCAATGCCATAACTACGAACCTTTTTTACCTTATTTTTCGCGAAATCTATATTCATGTAGATATTGCTATCAGCATTATATATAGTATAAGTCCAGGATTCTACTATCCCGTGCTTACCACCATTCATGTAATTAGGCCTCCCAATTAAATCAAGCACTTTCTCTTTTTTATATCCTATTAAATTCAATCCGTTTATCCAAACAATATGCATTACAGTATCCAGGTAAAACGCTTTTCTCCTGAACCCATTTGTTCCTAAGGAATCGGCTTTGAATTGGGTAGAAAAATCATTTGACTGCCCATAGCAAAGGGCACTAAAGAACAATAAAAGGATTAAGAGTGATGTTTTCATTGGCATATATTATCAGACCTTAATCTCTGAGTATAAATCGTATTGCTATATAATAAATAACATCGGTAGCATGTTCCTTTTCAATATGTGGTTTTAGCCTGGGCAGGCTTTTTAGCACCCTCATAGCTTCTCTGTCAATACCCGGGCCACCTGCAACACCTTTCATTAATCTTACATTGCATGCAGTGCCATCTTTTTGCAAAACAAATTTCAGGTAAACAGTGCCTGAAATACCAGCTTCCTTTTCAATTTCCGGGTACGATGTATGTGACTCAATGTACCTGGTGAAAGACATATCAGTAAAAGCCAGTAAAGAATCAGTAACACTTATATTAAGAATAATTGTATCCTTACCTTTTATTTTAGCAGTAATAATAGGAAAGCCTGCTAATTTTACAATTCCATGTTTTTCCGGCAATATCGCATCATGACTAACACCACCACCACAGGAAAATCCAATAGTCTCATAGGTAATTTTCATCCAAGAAGCCCATTTTACTTTATTATGTATAATAAATATGCGCATTGAAGTGAAAACCCCATTCACGCAGGTATAAGTCCATGACATAGTATCGTGGTGCAATAATGAATCTGCACTATTGGGTGGGCCAAGCAATTCCAGCAATTTGCTTGTTTTACAACCCTCAAGGGTTACTCCATTAATTTCATGCTTTTTTCTTTTTTCATTATAAACAATAGTCCGTTTATATTGCCCATAAACACCTACTGAGTCTATCTTTTTTACACCGGAGGTTTCTTTTACCTGCCCATGGCAGAAACTACCGAGAAATAATAAGAAGATGAAAAGTGGTGTTCTCATAATATCAAAGGTAAGAAATAAAGATTAGAAAAACCAGAAATCCCTCCCCCTTCCCCTCCAAAAGGGGACAAGTTTGAGTGGTTGAAAATTTATACACTATTTTGTTTAATATAATAAATATATAGTGTATTTTTGCTTTAGGTTTGTATTTAAGTTCTTTGAAAACAATATGTCTGAAAGGGGTTTTATTTAAAAAAGCCCGAAAACTGGACAACAGGTGTCACCAGGTGACAATTAGTGACAAAACTGCTAAATATTATAGCAAAAATGACGCTTAAAAGTGGGTAGTGACAAGTGATTGGTGACAACCCTACCCAACGGGTTGACACGGGTTGACAGATTTCAGGCTGTTTTTGAAAAACATAATTTGATTATCAATAACTTATAATTTTCGGAGGTCAAAAAGTGTCAACCCAGCTTTTTAAATTCTTTTATCTTGACATAAAAGAAACAAAAGGTCGGAATACATGGGAATTGATCTAATTAGGAATTGACTCCCAGACGTGAGGTGTATTTGCGTTAGGGATTATTCGCCACTCGCTTATTGTTATTGAGCTCATGAGGGCTTCGCCGTTGAAGCGTAAAGCCCACAGTCCCGAGGGCTCGGGACGAGGACTTGTAGCGCATAGCCCGCCCCGCAGGGGAACGCCCATAGTAATTATAACTAATGCTGAGACTGCCACATCCCGAATATTTAATGTTTAGAGGAATGGGATTCGCAGTGACGAGAACTACTTGAAAACTTGGAAAACTATAAGACTGGCCAAATACGCCATGGCACCCATATAGAGGAACTGGATAATGGGCCACTTGATGCTCTTGGTTTCGCGGTAAACAACGGCAAGAGTACTCATACATTGCATAGCAAAGGCATAAAAGAGCATAAGCGAAAAACCAACAGCAGCAGTATATTCGGGCCCACCGGTTTCGCGGTTGGTAGCTGCGGCCATCTTCTCGCGGATAGATTGAGTGTTATCCTTACTATCAGCACTGTAAAGCGTAGCCATAGTACCCACAAAGGCCTCACGGGCAGCAAAGGAGGTAATAAGCGCAATGCCAATCTTCCAGTCGAAGCCCAGCGGCTTGATAACAGGTTCTATCCACTTGCCTGCCATACCTGCATAAGAAGCTTTGAGCTTGGCAGAGCTAACACGGGTTTCGAGTTGCTGCGGGTTGTATTTCTTAGTGCTGTCGGTGCTTTGGTAGGCAGTCTCGATAGCCGGCAATGTGCCTTTAGGAGCGTGAGAAGCCATAAACCACAATATGATAGATATGGCAATGATAACCTTACCTGCATCGAACAAGAACATGCGCACCTTTTGATAAATGGTTAAGCCAATGGTAGAGAATTTAGGAATATGATACAAAGGCAGTTCCATAATAAAGTGGCTCTTTTCGCGGCTCTTGAGTATGCTCTTCATTACAAAAGCTGCTGCCAGTGCAGCCAGGAAGCCGATAAGGTACATACCCATAAGCACAAGGCCCTGCATGTTAAAGAAGCCATAGTTGTGTGTAGATGGTATAACCAGCGATATAAGCAAAGTGTAAACGGGCAAGCGTGCCGAGCAGCTCATGAGCGGTGTAACCATAATGGTTATCATGCGTTCCTTCCAGTTCGATATGGTGCGGGCGCCCATAATGGCAGGCACGGCGCAGGCCATACCACTCATAAGCGGAATAACCGAACGGCCATTGAGCCCGAGCGGGCGCATGAGCCTGTCCATAAGAAAACTAACACGGGCCATATAGCCGGTATCTTCTAAAATAGCAATGAAGGCAAAGAGTAAAGCGATCTGCGGCACAAACACCACAATACCACTCAAACCGGCCAGTATACCGTTAATGAGCAGGGCACTGAGTTCGCCCTTAGGCAGCGTATCGTTACCCAGTTCACTCAGCTTGACAAAAAAGAATTCGATGCCATCCATTGGGTATTTGGCAATAAGGAATATGCTCTGGAATATGACAAACAGCACACCCAGGAAAATAAGATACCCCCAGACTTTGTGCGTGAGTATAGCATCGATACGTGAAGAGAGGGACTTACGTTTCTCTTCCTCGTCGATCTTTACGCACTCTTTTACAATTTCGTTAATGGCCTTGTACCGTGCAATGGTTTCCTGCGATTGTATGCGGTGCTTATCGAAACCGGATGCTTTTATTAACTTCTTAATATCTATCTTTTGAGTAGGAAGAATTTCGAAATGTTCAATACCGGCTTCGTTGTTAACCAGCTGGTAAACGCCATAAGGGCTCTTTTTAGGGAACATCTTCTGGCTGGGCTCCATAACCTGCGCAGGCACAAACTGGTTAATGTCAATAAAGTCCTTTTGCGGTGGAGTAAGCCCATGAGCCAGCAATTGCTTTATCTCGTCAACCCCATGATGTTTGCGGGCATTAGCAGCAACCACAGGCACGCCGAGGAACTTAGAAAGCTCAGACGTATCGATATGCACCCCGCGAACACGTGCAATGTCCATCATGTTCATTACAAAAATGCAGGGTATGCGGAGGTCGATTATTTGTGTGGCCAAAAACAAGCTGCGGCGAAGGTTAGAAGCATCGGCCACTATTATAGCCGCATCAGGATGATCTTCATTGGTATCGTCGCACATTACCTTAAAGCAAACTTCTTCATCCAGTGTTTTAGGGTAGATGCTATAGGTGCCGGGCAGATCGAGGTAAGTAACGTAAATGTTATCGCCTGTTTTATCATCGTGTATAAGCGCGTCGCCACTATGCTTTTCGACCGTAACGCCGGGGTAATTGCCGGTCTGCTGGTTAAGTCCCGTAAGTGCATTGAACAAGGTAGATTTTCCGCTGTTAGGGTTGCCAAGGACAGCCACCTTCAGCTCGCGCTGGGCGTTCTCCTTGCCTATTTTCAGCTTAATCTTTTTAAACATATCAAATGCGCTCCACGTTAATTAAAGCAGCTTCGGTTTTACGCATGCTCAACTTATATCCTGATACTATTACGGCAATAGGGTCGCCCAAAGGCGCTATGCTTTCCATCTTTATCTTCTGGCCGGGTGTGCATCCCATCTCCATGAATTTCAAAGCGTTCTCCTCATCGTTAAATGATATAACAATGGCAGCTTCGCCCAACTTCAGTTTATCGAGTGTTAAAATTTCTTTCGACATATATGATAACGCAAATTTAACAACCTCACCGAAAGGGGTGATACCTAAACAAAGGTATTTTGAATTAATTACTGGCTATGATATTAATCAGTGTGCCACTGCCTGTTTTTGCTTCATAACCTCGCCAATATCCTGTATAAGCTTGTTGGCTAAGTTGTCAGCAGTCGTTTGGTGTGCGCTTTCGGCAATAATGCGAATGATAGGCTCGGTATTAGAGCGGCGTAAGTGCACCCAATCGCCATCAAACTCTATCTTAAGTCCATCAATAGTATTGGTCGGAAACTTCTTGTATTTTTCTTTAATGTCTTTTAATACCTTGTCAATATCCAAGTCAGGCCTCAGTTCTATCTTGTTCTTTGAAATATAATAGCTCGGGTAAGTTGACCTTAACAACGAACAACTTTTACCAAAGTTTGCCAAATGCGTAAGGAATAGTGCTATGCCAACCAATGCATCGCGGCCGTAATGCAATTCTGGGTAAATTATACCACCGTTGCCTTCGCCGCCAATAACAGCGCTATTCTTCTTCATGGCTTCCACTACGTTCACCTCGCCTACTGCAGATGCAAAATAGCTGCAACCGGCTTTTTCGGTAACAACCTTTAATGCCTGTGTAGATGATAAGTTAGAAACGGTATTGCCTTTCTTGTTCTTTAATACATAGTCAGCAACTGCAACCAAAGTGTACTCTTCGCCAAACATTTCACCATCGTCGCAAACAATAGCAAGCCTGTCAACATCAGGATCAACAGCCAAACCAAGGTGGGCACCTTTTTTAGAAACGGTCTTTGAAAGTTCTGACAGGTTCTCAGGCAAAGGTTCAGCTTCGTGCGAGAAGTTACCTGTAGGTTCGCAGAATATAGGAAACACGGTTTCAACGCCCAGTTGCTGCAATAGTTGCGGTACAACAATTCCGCCAACAGAGTTAACAGCATCAATTACCACTTTAAACTTTTTGGCCTTAATGGCCTTAACGTCTACCAGTGGTAATTTCAATATCATGTCAATATGCTTCTGTGCATATGTATCGTCTTTGGTTACTTCTCCTATTGCACCAACTTGGGCAAACTCGTATTCGCCTTTGTTAGCAATAGCCAAAACGTCTTTGCCATCAGCTTCCGAAATAAACTCACCGCGTGAATTGAGCAACTTCAGAGCGTTCCAGTTCTTTGGGTTGTGGCTTGCAGTAATAATAATTCCACCGTCGGCCTTTTCTCCTGTAACAGCTAATTCGGTTGTAGGTGTTGTGGCAAGGCCAATATCAACCACGTTAATGCCAAGGGCCTGCAAGGTTCCGGTAATAATATCTCTTACAAACGGGCCTGATATACGGGCATCGCGGCCAATAACCACTTTGGGTTTCTTACCTTCTTTGCCTTTCTGGTTGCGTTTTACCCATGTGCCATAGGCAGATGCGTATTTAACAATCTCCGTTGGGGTTAGTCCTTCTCCACTTCCTCCAATTGTTCCTCTGATTCCTGATATCGATTTGATTAACGTCATAGTATTCCTGTAGTGTAGGGGCGGCAAAAATAATTTTTTAAAGTTATAACTACGTATCATATTTATTAACAGGTGTTCATATATATATTACTGATTAAAGGGGCTTACTGATATAAATCATAATCGGCTGTTGCAGAACATTTTAGATTTGCCTTTAACCCTGAATTGTTAATACAAGTTACAGACTAATATAAAATCAACGTTAATTGTTAAAGAAGATTTTATATTTGTCGGAGAAATAAAGAAGCGCGTATGAATTTTAACCTGCCCGGTCTTCCTGAAAGAACTGCAAAGCCCCGTAAAAATGGCATAACCATGGTTATGGATAAGGGCCTAAGTCTCAGGCAAGCCCTTGATTTAGTGAGTGTTTCGGGCCAGTATGTGGATATAGTTAAGCTGGGTTTCGGTACTTCGCTGCTAACCAAGGACTTAAACAAGAAACTACAGATATATAAGGATGCTGAGATAAAGACCTATTTTGGAGGAACCCTGTTCGAAGCTTTTATAGTGCGCGATATGCTTGATGACTACCGCCGCTACCTCGATAAGTATAAGATGGAGTATGTTGAGATATCGGATGGTTCTATACGAATGCAACACGATGAAAAGTGTAAACTGATCGAACAACTGTCGAAAGACTATATAGTGTTGTCAGAAGTTGGTTCAAAGGAAGAGGGAGTAATCATTCACCCTGCCAAGTGGATATCGATGATGAACAAGGAACTTGAATGCGGTGCATGGAAAGTTATTGCCGAATCGAGAGAAAGCGGAACTGTTGGCATTTATCGTCCGAATGGTAATGCACACGTTACACTTATAAACAAGATACTACAGAAAGTACCGGGAGAAAAGATAATGTGGGAAGCGCCTAAGAAAGCACAACAGGCCTGGTTCATTGGCCTTATCGGTTCGAATGTAAACATGGGAAACATAGCACCCGATGATATTATACCACTGGAAACATTACGACTTGGCCTTCGCGGAGATACGTTTATGCAGTTTCTGCCTCCGGCCACTGTTAAAAAGTGGAAGTAACAGCGTTGCTGCCAAAGGCTTTAACAATTATGTAACTTAATTTTTATATAATTGGGTCATAATATTTACTGATTTTATTTTATGAAGAAACCCCTACTCTATTCGACTTTATTGGTTCTTGTATCGTTACTTACCATTACTTCATGCCATCATTCTTATTTTCCGGCAGATGAGAAAACCCAGCAACTCAGAAAGAATGTAAAACACATTATAGTTATTTACCAGGAGAACTGGAGCTTTGATGGCCTCTTTGGTTTCTATCCGGATAAGCGTGTTAACAATCTGTTGCGTGGCAATTACAACAGGCAGGTTAGCAGAAAAGGTGTTCCGTTAGATTCATTCCCTATTCCGCTTATAGAAAAAGAATACATGCATAAGGGGAATAAAATAACTATAGATACTATCGATGCACGCTTCCTATCGCTTAATAAAGATCATCCGGGTGCTGTACCTTACAACCTGAATGAATATGTTTCATCCACTACAGATACTGTTACAGGAGACATAGTCCACCGTTACTATACTGAAATGATGCAGGTCGATGGTGGCAAGATGGACAAATTTGTTGCATATAGCGATAACGGTGGCTTGGTTATGAGCTACTACAGCGATACTGCATTACCCGAAGAACGACTTGCCAAGAAATATACACTATGCGACAATTTCTTCCACTCTGCTTTTGGTGGCTCTTTCTTAAACCACATTTGGTTTGTTGCTGCCGCCACACCTTACCGGAAGGATGCACCATGGACAAAGCGTAGTGATATACAAGCAACCAAGTTAAAAGCTTATGACAACCAATACACACCTGATGGATATGCTATCAATACTGTCTATTCGGTCAACCAACCACACCCACTAACTGCTGATTCATTATTACTACCTAACCTTACAATGCCAACCATCGGCGACCGGATGAACGATGAAGGAGTAAGCTGGGCATGGTATTCCGGTGGATGGGATGCTGCACTCAAAGGCAACAACCAAAACGATTACTTCCAATACCATCACCAACCATTTGTATATTTTGAGAACTATAAAGATGGCAGCGAGAACAAGAAGAAGCACCTGAAGGATGAGAAAGAATTCTATGCTGCTCTCAATAGTGCTGATAGCCTTCCATCCGTATGTTTCATCAAGCCACTTGGCATTAACAACGAGCATCCCGGTTATGCTAATTTGTTGCGTGGTCAGCGTCATGTAGACTCAATTGTCAACCAGGTAATGAAAAGCAAGTACTGGGATAACACCGTTATTATAATTGCTTACGATGAACATGGTGGGCGCTATGACCATGTTGCGCCACCTAAGATTGACCGATGGGGGCCCGGTTGCCGTGTACCTGCTATTGTTATTTCTCCATATGCTAAAAAGAATTATGTAGATAGTACCCAATATGAAACCGTATCTATTTTAAAACTTATTGAAACCTTATACGATTTAAAACCATTAACCAAGCGGGATTCAGCGGCGAACAATATGTTAAATACACTGGAATTCAAAAAGGATTGATCTCATTTTGTTACATCCTGCATATAATGCCTCCTTGTATAATGTATGGAGCACCAATCCCCACTTCAAAATTAAAACCGAGAATACCTCCCGAGGGATATAGTGAAATGCCATACGATACCTGAAAGCTTGGTGTATATAAATTAGGATTACCTAATACCAAAGGATAATTATTAGGCGGCACCTTAGTATCATGCCAATATGAGCAACCTGCTCGTATGCCAATATAATGATCAAAGTATATGTTTTTCTTATTTAAATAAAACAGTGTACGCACTGCAATATTCAAATTAGTCATATAATCAAAAGGGTTACCTACAACATATAAAGCTCCACTTTGATAACCCATCGCTAAAGCAAGGCCAAATTGATGAGTAAATCTATATTCCAAAGAACAATTATACTCTCGATTGTATATATAATATTGATCAGAAGACTCTGTAACAGAGCTAAACGTATTTGGACTCGAAATTCCTGTAAAACCGTACGAAACTCCTACCCCTGCACTAATTGATAATTTATTTTGTACCTGAGTCACCTTATTTGTATCTGAATAAAGTCGAGCAAAAACATTCTCATTGCAACCCAATAAAAGAATAGCGGCAAGTAAAAGTAGTATAAGTGGATTTCTGTTTTTCATTTCATAATTTACCCTTCAGACTTTCAGCCGTATAAGAAGTTTTGCATTTTAATAAATCTTCCGGTGTGCCCTGGAAGACAAGATTACCGCCTTTGTCGCCGCCCTCAGGGCCAAGGTCAACTATCCAGTCGGCGCATTTCATAACATCGGGATGATGCTCTATCACTAAAAGGGTATGCCCTTTATCTACCAGCATGTTAAATGCCTTGAGTAGTTTTTTAATATCATGAAAATGCAAGCCGGTTGTAGGCTCATCGAATATAAAGAGTGTGCTTCCATCTTCATTGCCTTTCGATAGAAAGGTCGCCAGTTTTATACGCTGCGCTTCTCCCCCGCTTAATGTGCTCGATGATTGCCCCAATTGTACATATCCCATACCCACATCACTCAGCGGAGTAAGCTTTTCCACTAAGCGCTTTAGCAAACCGGTACTCATATCTTCTCTAAAAAAAGCTATAGCCTCATCAATGGTCATGCTCAGTATGTCCGAAATATTCTTGCCACGATATTGTATTTCAAGCACATCATCTTTAAAACGTTTGCCGTTACACACATCACAAACTAAATGCACATCGGCCATAAACTGCATTTCAATAGTTACTTCACCCTCACCCTCGCAAACATCACAGCGTCCACCGGCCACGTTAAACGAAAAGTGCGATGCTTTATATCCGCGCATCTGTGCTAGTTTCTGGTCGGCATACAAAGCACGTATCTCATCGTATGCTTTTACATACGTAACAGGGTTCGAACGCGATGACCTGCCAATAGGACTCTGGTCAACCATTTCAACCTCTTTTATCAAATTGGTAGCACCATCAATTTTATCAACCTTGCCAGCTTTTTCCCCCGTATATTGCCCAAGCAAACGCTTCATACTCGGGTAAACAATTCCTTTTATTAATGATGATTTACCTGAACCCGAAACGCCCGTTACAACTGTCAGCGCACCGACAGGGAACTTCACATTTACATTCTTCAGGTTGTTCTCACGTGCTTTAAATACTTCTATAAAGTTCTTGCTCTTACGCCTTCTTGTGGGCACTGCAATCAGTTCTTTTCCGTTTAAGTATTTACCTGTCAGGCTATGCTTGTCTGTTTTCAACTCTTCGGGTGTACCTTGAAATATTACTTCACCGCCTTGTGTTCCGGCCAATGGGCCAATATCAATAATCTCATCTGCGGCAAGCATAATGTCTTCGTCATGTTCTACAACTATAAGTGTATTACCCAGGTTGCGCAATTTTTTTAATACTTCGATCAGTCTTTGTGTATCGCGGTGGTGCAATCCAATACTCGGCTCATCTAATATATATAGCGACCCAACTAAGTTGCTGCCCAACGATGTTGCCAAATTCAATCGCTGTGATTCACCGCCTGACAATGTGTTAGAAGGGCGGTTAAGTGAAAGATAACCCAATCCTACATCGCACATAAATTGCAGACGATTGGTTATTTCGAGCAAAAGGCGTTTGGCTATTTCCTTATCATTCTTATCAAGCTTTGCAGGCAGGGCCTTAAAAAAAATCGTAGGCATCCCATACCGACATTAAGACCAAATCAGATATTGACCTCTTTTCTATTTTTACATAATTAGCGTCCTTACGCAAGCGTGTTCCACGGCAATCGGGGCAAAGAGTTTTACCACGATAGCGAGATAACATTACGCGATATTGTATCTTATAACTTTCCGATTCTAAATACTTAAAGAATTTATGCAGACCATCAAAATATTTGGTGCCATCCCAAAGCATACTTACTTCTTTCTCCGTTAAATCGCTATAAGGCCTGTGAATCGGGAAATTTGAACCCGGCTTGCGTGAAGCCAAAATAACCTGGTCCTTCCACTGACTCATCTTCTCACCTTTCCAGCATGCAATTGCATCTTCGTATAGCGAAAGGCTTTTATCGGGTACAACTAAATCCTCATCAATATCAATTACACTGCCAAAACCCTCGCAACGCTTGCAGGCACCAACCGGGTTATTAAAACTGAAGAAGTGTGCAGATGGCTCCTCGAACTTTATTCCGTCAGCCTCAAAGCGGTCAGAGAAAGTTTGTTTGGTATTTTTACCTGCTCCATTTTTTTTACCCAACGCTTCTCCGCTTGCATCAATTTCGCACAAACCGTTGCCTTCATAAAAAGCAGTTTGCACCGAATCGGCAATACGGCTCTTTAAATCATCGGCTTCTTCCTTTACTATTTCAATCCGGTCAATAACCAGTTTCATATTTTCAGCGGCAAGTCCGTGTGCCTTGCCATCCATCAATTCATCAATGCGGTATATGGTGCCTTTATGCTCAATTCGCGAGAAGCCTTGCTGCTGTAATAAATCGAATTGCTCACGCAACGTCCTGCCCTCTTTTAAGTGCAAAGGAGCTAATACGGTTACCGAAGAACCTTCTTTCAATGAGAAAACATAATCAACCACATCGGTAATGGTATCGCGCTTTACGATCTTGTTCGATATTGGCGAATAGGTTCTACCGATACGTGCAAAAAGCAATTTCAGATAGTCATATATCTCAGTCGATGTACCCACCGTTGAGCGCGATGTGCGTGTTACCACCTTTTGTTCTATAGCAATAGCAGGTGCAACGCCTTTTATATAATCTACATCGGGCTTGTTTATTTTGCCCAAAAACTGGCGGGCATAAGCCGATAGTGATTCCACATAACGCCTTTGGCCTTCGGCATACAATGTATCGAACGCCAGTGAAGACTTACCCGAACCCGACACACCTGTAACCACCACAAAGCGGTTGCGGGGTATTACCACATCAATGTTTTTAAGGTTGTGCATACGCGCTCCCTTAATCACAATAAAGTGTTTAGCATCTATCTTTTCTATGTCTTCAACTACGTGAGTCATCTTCCAAATTCGGACTGCAAAATTAGCAATAATAAGGCAGTATTTAGTATAGAGTAATGAGTATTGAGTATTAAGTTTATCGAATATTATTCCATGGCTGATAATTAATGCCTATCTTACTAATATTCTATATTCAATAAACGCATAAAATGAAATACTTAAAGACCTTACTCATCCCCTTTATATTAATTATACTCTACTCATTTAATAAAGAAAAACATAAACGTATTCCTACTGACGCTTTCTTTTTCTTTGAGATGCAGCCGGTAAAAGCCGATCTTCCTTATTACTTTTCTCAAACTATAGAACTTAGTTATAACGACCAACCGGATCTGGACAGGCAAAGAAGAAACCATTTTCATGAACTTAAAATTGCAATTGCTATGGACGGAAAAGACACTGCCAGTTACAGGGGCTATATGCCACCTGCCCCTGGTTTTGATAGTCAAACAGCTTGCGAGGCAGTTAGGATGGAAGCTCAAAATACTTTGAGTGCGGACTCTAAAAATGTTATTAATAAGATCATTGACTAATCGTCCATTTTTTAATGCAGAAATAATTTATCGATAAATAAAACTGATTTATCGAAATCCACATTTCTGATTTTAAATACATTTAACTTCGCGTTTAAAATTCAGAATCATGAAAAAGATATTCTTATTTCTTTCAATATTAGTAGTAACACTTACTAATGCTCAGCAAATGCTATGTTGCAGCAACCCTAATACCGGCATGCGTGCCATGGCTAATGACCCTGCATTTGTGGCCTCACACGAAGCGCCGCTGCCTTTTAATTATGCCGACTCAGCCGGGAAAATGATAAGCTTCCCAACGGCAGATGGTAAAATGGGCTCAGCATATGAAGTGTTGGCTGATGCCCCTACCAAAAACTACCTGATAATTACCCACGAATGGTGGGGACTTAATAATTACATTAAACAGCGTGCCGATGAATTACAAAAAACGTTGGGCAACATTAACGTAATTGCCATTGATATGTACGACGGAAAAGTAGCCAGCACATCCGATTCCGCCGGAAAATATATGAAAGCCAGCAGCAACACACGCATTATAAGCATTATAGGCGGAGCTATTGCCTATGCAGGAAAGGATGCGCACATATTTTCACTGGGCTGGTGCTTTGGCGGCGGCTACGCATTGCAAACGGCAATTATTGCAGGTAAAGAGGCCAAGGGTTGCGTTATGTATTATGGCATGCCCGAAACCGATACCAACAAATTAAAAACAATAAGTTGCCCTGTGCTTGGTTTGTTTGCCACACAAGATAAATGGATAAACCCCGACGTGGTTAGAACATTCCAGGACAACATGAAAAAGGAAGACAGAAAACTGGAAGTTAAAGCGTATACTGCCGATCATGGCTTTGCGAATCCCAGTAACCCTAAATTCGATAAGGTATCTGCAGAAGATGCTAATAATGCAGCAGTAGAGTTTATTAAGAAGAGACTTTAGGCCTCACGATTATAGGTAAATCAGTTACTTTCTCTTAACAGAATCATTTCTGGAATAAGAGTTGAATATCCTCCCATTATTTAATAACTGAAACAATAATGTATCTCCCTGTAGCTTATATAATTCATTATTAAAACGCCTTAAAACAATATTGGGATAAGGTGGTGAAAAGCATACAACTATTTATTAAGGAGTATGGAGTGTCTTTCCCGCTTGGGAAAGATAAAAGATAGGGCAGTGCCTTGGTCGCCGCTAAAAAAATAACGACATTTGTCTTCATGAACCACTTTAATCACATATTGTATTTATTGTTGCTTGCATGTCATCATGCGGTAATGCACTTCAGGAAAAAGAAGCCCATGATATAGTTGGGTGGTGGAGTTCTGTAAGTGATACATTAAAGTTTAATAAAAA
>JABCZW010000040.1 GCA_013289475.1 Bacteroidota bacterium | reverse complement strand
GCTGATAAGCTGGTGTTGTGCGATGTTAACCAGTTTGATGAAGTTGAAACATTTAAAGACACCATACAGGTGAAGAAAATAGAAGTATGGGGACCTGAAAATGTGACCGAAGTGGTTGGGCATTATAAAGAAGGGAATATTTACGACATCAATAAGAACGTGCTGGGTTTTTATTCTACAGCAACCTATATACGCGAAATGGATGGTTTACTGGAACAGTTTAATATGAAGAAGAATGAGGATAAGGTTAAATTGTACCTGGCGGAATATCTGAAATCTCATACCGATGTAAAGCTGATAATTTTCCCTCACCCTAAAGAAAAGCAGGAAAGGAATAAGGTAGTTGTAGCAGAGCATTACAAAGGAATATTTGGCGGGCAGAACTATATTATTTATGATAGCCCCTTATCTTCGGCGGAGTGTTTTGAAAAATGCGATCTGGGTGTAGCCATGTATTCGAGTGTGATTTACGAAAGGCTTTATTTTGGGTTTAAATGCCTTATGATGCCTTTTGGCGAAGAAGGATTGGCAATACCCGGCAAAGCTATGGCCAATATTTGTGCAGTAAATAAAGATGACTTTTTTGCCAAGATAGATGCCTATAAAGCTCAATCGACAAGCGAATATTTTAAAACTACAGGTATTAAAGAATCGTTCTTTATGAAAGAACGAAAAGGAGTTTCGGTATGAAGAAGAAATTGCTCATCATACTTTATACATTTCCACCGTTTCCCGGAATAGGAGGGAGGCGCTGGGCAAAGTTTGCCAAGTACCTTGCCATGAAGGAATATGATGTGCATGTAATTTGCTGTGAAAATGTTTTCCCTGAACAATCGCTATGGACGAAAGATGTGAAGCATAAGAATATTAAAACGTATCCTTTGCCTGCAAAATATCCTGATGTAATGTTGCATGGAGTGAAGAGCATGATGGGTAAATTATCATATCGTTTCTGGAAGATGCGTTTTTCTTTTTCCTCAAAAGGGGTGCTTTTTGACAGGACAATGTTTTGGCAGGAACAATTGATGGCAAAAGCTTCGGCTATTATAGAAAGCGAAAAGATTGAAAATGTAATTGCCTCTATTCCTCCTTACAGGTTGGCAACCTATTCAATTGTATTAAAGAAAAAATATCCCAACATTAATTTGGTTGTCGATTATCGCGACCCTTGGGCAGATAATAAATCGTACCACGGTTTTAAAGACCTTAGCCCTGAAAGACTAAAGCATGAGCTGCAATTGGAAGAAGAGGTGCTGAATAAAGCAGATAAGGTAATTACAGTTTCAGATAAAATGACGGAGATGCTAAAGGCGAGAAGTGCGAACCCAAGTAAAATAAGCACTATATTAAATGGTTTCGACCCTGCTGATATTTTAGCTCCCGTACCTAAACAAAGCAGTTCCGATAAGATTCGTTTTATATATGCAGGTACGCTTTACAGTAATTTAGAATATATAGCAGATCCTTTGTTTGCCTATATCAGTAAGCTAAAGAAGGAAAACAGCGATTTGTATAGCCGAATATCGTTTGAGTTTTATGGTAACCATAATCCAGAACTGGCAAATAAAATAACCGCCTTGAATGATAAGGCTGTATCGGTTCATCCTTCCATGCCGCTCGATAAAATACAGGAAGTGCTAAGGGCAGGTGATTTTTGTGTACTCATGAGTGCACCCGACCATACTTTCGCATTCAATACCAAGTTTTGTGAATACCTTGCTAACCGCAAACCGATTTTGCTTTTTGCATACCCAGGAGAAACAGCAAATTTTATTAAGCAGAATAAATTGGGTTTTGTAGTAAATCCCCAAGCACTCGATAGGGATATGGATTCCTTTTTTGCAGACATGCAAAATATAGTGTCTTCATATAATAGCCAGTATAACCTTGAGCCATTCAGTATTCCTGCCCTGACGGGTGAAATTGAAAAATTGCTTAAATAAATGAAACAGGCAATTATCAAATACCTTCTACGCTTTTCATACCCGCAAAATGTATTTGCCGATGCTATTATTAATTGTATTGATGTAACTGGTAAAAACGATTTGGTTGATGCTCCATGCGGTGATGGTATTACATCCTGGCAGTTTTCAAGAGTAAGTAACCTGACTGTTTATGGGTATGACATAAATCCGGCATCGGTGCAAAATGCAAAGAACAATTTTAAGAGAAGCAATTTGCATTTTAATGTGGCCGATATCAGTGATGTAATATCAAAACATGCTCACGCTAAGTATTTCTGTATTATCAATTCGCTTTTCCTGCTGCCAAAGCCTGAAGAAATCTTAAAAGCGTTGCATGATGAATCGGAAGAGGACAGGGAGTTGTTTGTTATAGTGCCTAATATAAATGGCAGGAATTTTAAATGGTTCGAAAAACATAACCCGGGTGTGAATAATCTTATTCTGGGTGAGCGTGAGTTTGCTTATTATTTTGCAAAACAGGGCTGGATGCTGAAAAACGCAACCCCGCTTGCTTATGTACATTCATACGGACGTAAAGATACTTCCATGTTTTCTGTTTTCGCTCCGCTCTATTTAAGAATATTGAATTATATTCAAACCCGGTTAGAGAATAAAACACCGAACTATTTTCTGTTACAGTTAGCTAAAGCATAATGACGCAGTTAAAAAACATATTGTTCACTTTCGATTATGAATTGTTTCTTGGTAAAAGAAGCGGTTCGGTGAACAGGTGCGTTATTGAGCCAACACAAAAATTGCTCGATGTTCTTTCTCCCTATAAGATAAAGGCCATATTTTTTGTAGATACTACATGGCTCTTGCGGCTAAAGAAAATTACCCATGGAAATGCTTCTGCAAAAAATGACTATGATAATGTAGTGGGGCAGCTTAGGTACATTGCTAAGCTTGGGCATTATATATTTCCTCACCTGCACCCTCACTGGAACGATGCTACATACGTGCCTGAAATAAACCAATGGCAGCTGATTAACTATTCGCGTTATCGTTTGCATAGCCTAGATAAAAACGAACGTGAACAATGCTTTAGTGATTCTGTTGCCATATTAAAAGAAATACTCGGCCCCGATTATAAACCAACAGGTTACCGAGCAGGAGGATGGTCTATACAGCCATTTGAAGATTTTGCTCCTCTGTTTCAGCAGCATAGTGTAAAGTACGACTTTAGTGTGTTGCCAGGTAGCAAGCGCATATCATCGGCCCAGCATTACGATTTTTCTGATATTAAAATAAACCGCCCTTACACGTTTTCTACCGATGTGGCAGTGCCCGGTAAAGGTAGTTATACAGAGTTTCCCATAAGTGTGCTTTCTAATACTGGCATTAATACATTTTCTGAAAAGGTTCTTTTAAAGTATATGTCGTGGAGCGGAAGTAATAACTATGGCGACGGACAGAGCATAGTGGTGGAAACGGTTGAATATACAGGAGCTGAAAATGGCACTGAAATGGTATCGGTTGAATTGCTGAATGCAGTCAAGCTTCCTTTGTATTTAAAGTTTCTTGCAACGAATAATTACATGCAGTTTATTTCGCATCCTAAAATGTTGTCTGCCCATAATATCAATACCTTTGCACGGTTCATTAAAAAGGCTTTTGACACATATAGTATAGAAACCGATTTTGAAAAGATGCTTCCGGAATGAAGAAGATACTTATAGTTGTTGGTACACGTCCTAATTTTATAAAGGTTACCCAATTTCCTGCCCTGGTTGCAAAAGCAGGTATGGAGTGTAAGATAGTGCATACCGGGCAGCATTTTGATGATGCCATGTCTTCCGTTTTTTTTAAGCAGTTTAATTTGCAGCCCGATATATTCCTGAACATTAAGAACGGTTCTCCCATTTCGCAAATGGCGGAGATAATGCAGGGACTTGAAAAAGTAATAGAAGAATATAAACCCAACCTGGTTATTGTGCCCGGAGATGTGAATACTACGTTAGCAGCTGCACTCACCGCTAACAAGATGAATATACCGCTTGCTCACCTTGAAAGTGGTTTGCGTAGCGATGACCGTACCATGCCCGAAGAGTTTAACCGGGTCATTACCGATGTAATGGCTGACTACTTTTTTGTTACCGAGCAAAGTGGGTATGATAATCTTATTAAAGAAGGAAGAAAAAAAGAGACCATACATTTTGTAGGCAATACCATGATAGATACTATGGTGGCTTTTTCAACGGAAGTTGAAAAATGTAATGTGCTAAACGCACTTGGACTTATACCTAAAAAGTTTGTACTTATGACCATTCACCGCCCTTCGAACGTAGATAGTGCAGAAGGGTTGAAGAAGCTGAGCGAGCTAATTGCTCACATAACCAAAAAGTACAAATTGGTTTTCCCCGTTCATCCACGTACGGTTAAAAATTTGCAGAAATTTGGTTTGTATGATGGCATAAAGCAAAATCCTAATTTGGTGTTCTCAGAACCAATGGATTATTTTTCTTTCCAGAAGCTAACTAAAGAGAGTGCATTTATTATTACAGATAGCGGAGGAATACAGGAAGAATCGACCTTTTTACAAATACCATGCCTTACATTAAGGGCAAATACTGAAAGGCCGGTTACAGTTACATTGGGCACCAACGAAATGATACCTTTTGATGTGGCTGTTATTCAGAAGAAGATAGAGAGCATTGAAAAAGGTACATTCAAAAAAGGTTCTGTACCACCTATGTGGGATGGTAAAGCAACTGAAAGAATAGTAAAAGTGCTTTCTGAAGTTCTTTAGAACAGTCCTCCGAAGAGTTTGCTGTCGATAGCCTTTATAACCTTTTCAAGGTCGGCATTGCTCTCCGAGAAGTTATTATCATCTACATCAATAATAATAAGCTTGCCTTTGGTTTGTGCTTCATACGGATCGATCCATGCTTCGTAACGCTCATTAAGCCTTCTCAGGTAATCGAGGCGAATAGATTCTTCATAAGGGCGGCCGCGCTTTTGTATTTGTTTAACCAATGTAGGCACCGAAGCTCTTAGGTATATAAGCAAGTCGGGTGGCAATACAAATTCCAGCATGGTATTGAACAGCGACATATAGTTTTCATAATCGCGTGTGGTCATCAATCCCATTGAGTGCAGGTTCGAAGCGAATATGTATCCATCTTCGTATATGGTGCGGTCTTGTATAACTGTCTTGTTCTGTTTGCGTATTTCCTGTATATGTTGCAGGCGGCTGTTTAAAAACGAAACCTGCAGGTTGAACGACCAGCGCTGCATGTCTTCATAAAAATCGTTCAGGTAAGGGTTCTCATCTGCATCTTCAAAATGAGGTTTCCACTTGTAGTGCTTTGCCAGCAAACGTGTAAGGGTGGTCTTCCCCGAGCCTATATTTCCTGCTACTGCTATAAGTTTACCTTGCATTGTTCCTGTATAATTACGCTAAATTTATTTTTCAAACAGAGCAAAAATAACTATTTAAATATTCTATGCAAGAAATAAATAAAGATTTAAAAATGGGAGAGATTCAGGAAGTTTGAAAGCCCCAAAATAATTACCAATTGGTGAGAAATTATTAGTTAGCGAAAAATTAATATGTACATAACGGAATATTTCTATCTTAGGGCAGTTAAACTAAACGTGTGAGCCCCGGCCCACAAAAAATAATAACCTTTAAAAAACAAAATCATGGAAAAGACAGCAAATGCACTGAACTGGTTCGAAATTCCTGCAAAGGACATTACAAGAGCAAAGAAATTTTATGAATCTATCTTCAATATTAAAATGGAAGATATGCCTGAAATGATGGGTATGAAAATGACAAGCTTTCCTGCCGAAATGGGCAATGGTAAAGTTTCTGGCGCTTTGGCACAAAGTCAGCAACATAAACCATCTACCGATGGCGCAGTTGTTTATTTGAATGCTAACCCAAGCATACAAAGTGTAATTGACAAGATTGAAGCTAACGGAGGTAAGGTAGTTATGCCTAAAACACAAATTTCTCCTGAAATTGGTTGTATGGCTTTCTTCGTTGATACCGAAGGCAACAGAATTGGCTTGCACGCACAGAATTAATTCTTGTAATCAGTAAAAGATAAGCCTCGCTTAATGCGGGGCTTTTTTATTTATGGAATTCGGTTTTTTTAAAGGTATTGAGAGAATTGTTATTAAGATGTTAAAAATAATCCCCGGAAAATTAAAATATAACGTATGAAATACTTAGCTTTGTTTGAGATGAAAATTGAAATAATTGTATAATTGCAATCTTTTAATCTAAACCGATAAAATAAATGGTGAAATAACTACGATCGATCACTTTAATTTTTGCTTTCTTTTTCATTCCACTGTCCTGGTGTGTTATGTAAGAATAGAACTAACCGGTAATATGTTTTTTGAATGAGGCTTAAAAATACACACAAACTAATATTCTTAATTTTTACTTTCTGGGCTATTTTTCAAAACCCGGTTAAGGCGCAACAGATTGTTGTGCCTCCGTCGTACATATTTTTTCAGGGTGATTCATTAGATGGGTTTAACTGGCCTCTTTACCTGAATGCTTCAGAATTGAAAAGGCTCAGTAATGATGATCTACTTATTTATTTAAAGAAAATAGAAACTTCTTACGTTCATAGAAAATATACCCCTTTAGTTTATTTACCCGTTTCCAATATCAGCAGCAATGTTAATGGGCATAGGGTGACCGGAGTAAGCCCCTGTAATAATGTTGATTTTGAAGATGGAAACTATACCAACTGGAATGGTGATGTGGGTGAAAATGATAATTCTTCATCTCCGCTAACTGTTAATGTGGCAGGTATTGTTACAACCGGAACAGATGCAGCTACAACTGCCTGCTCATATCAAACATTGGTTACTACAGGTACTGACCCTTATGGAGGTTTCCCCATGCTTGACCCCGGGGGAGGATCTTATGCCGTGCGACTGGGAAGTGCAGATATAAATGAGAATTACAATTGGGTTCCTTGTTCAAATCTTACTAATGATCCCGGTGGGACTTCAGTGGGTGAGCAGATATACCAGAGCTATGCGGTTACAGCAGCTAATTCAATGTTCACTTATAATTATGCAGTTGTATTAAATGATGGTGGCCATGCCGCGGGCAGTATGCCATATTTCAGAGTCGAAGTACTTGATAATTTAGGGAATCCATTGCCTTGCTTACAATATTATGTTGAGTGTTCTTCGGGAGTGCCTCCTGCAGGATTTTTAACCTCTGCTTTAAAAGGAAATGCTGATCCTGCTTCGAAAGTATATTATTTGCCATGGACTTCAAGCAGTCTTAACCTTAAGCCATATATAGGAACAACAGTAACAATTCGTTTTACTGCTGCCGGTTGTACCGTGGGTGGCCACTTTGGGTACGCCTATATTGATGCTACCTGCAGCCAGGTTTGGCCTACAGTTGCAAAAACATGTAATACCGATATTCTTACCGCTCCTCCCGGTGGAACTGCTTATTCATGGACGGGCCCGGGTGTTATTAGCGGTGCAACAAGCCAAACAGCAACAGTTAACGTTAGCGGAACTTATTCGGTATTGGTTACAACCGGCCCTGGGTGTACGTATACCCTCGATACCGCTATTACAGTTCCGGCACCCATTGTAATTAACACAACTTCGACACCTGCTATATGCACGGCCAGTAACGGAACAGCCTCAGTAACCAGTGTTACTGGTGGAACCCCGCCTTTTACATTTTCATGGAACAGTGGTCAGACAACTTCAACAATAAACAATATTGCCTCAGGAAGTTATACGGTGACTGTAACAGATGTTAATGGATGCCCGCAAACAGCTACTGTTAATGTGGGGCATACAGTAACTACACTTACACCAACTATTTCCGGGACCAACGATTTATGCAACGGTGGAACAACAGGCAGTGCATTGGTAACTGGCGTAGGCGGTGGCGGGACACCTGCGTATACCTATTCCTGGAACAATGGACAAACAAGCAGTAATGCAACAGCGCTCGGTGCGGGTTCCTATACGGTAACCGTAACCGATGCCAATGGTTGCACCGGAACGGGCAATGTTACTATTACGGCGCCACCACCTATAACAACTACACCTTCATCAACGCCATCAAACTGTTCTGCTAACGATGGTTCGGCAACGATAACTGCAGGCGGTGGAACACCGGGCTATACCTATTCATGGAACACAGGACAAACTACATCTACTATAAATAACGTTGGCCCTGCCACATATACTGTTACAGTAAAAGATGCCAATAACTGTTCGGTTGTTGCGAATGTTACGGTTGCATCGTCGGGTGCGGTAATAACCCCAACCATTGCTCCAACCAACGAGTTATGTAATGGAGGAACTACAGGCAGCGCAAAAGTAACGAGTGTTACAGGAGGTACACCTGGCTATACCTATTCGTGGAATAACGGACAAACAGGCAGTACTGCAACCGCGCTGGCTATAGGTACATATACTGTAACCGTTACAGACAATAACGGCTGTACCGGAACAGGCACTGTAACAATTACCCAGCCAAGTTTAATTACAACCACACCTTCGGCAACCCCGTCTAATTGTTCTGCTAATAATGGTTCGGGTACAATAACCGCAGCAAACGGAACACCAGGCTATACCTATTCATGGAATACCGGGCAAACTACATCGACAATAAATAATGTTGGAGCAGGAACATATACTGTAACTGTTAAGGATGCCAATAACTGTTCTGTCGTTGCCAATGTTACTGTTCCGACTACAGGCGCTGTAATAACTCCAACCATAACCTCCATTAATGAAAAATGTAACGGTGGTAATACTGCCAGTGCATCGGTAACAGGTGTAACAGGCGGAACAACGCCATATACCTATTCATGGAACAACGGGCAAACAACAACCAATGCAACAGGGCTTGTTGCAGCCGGGTATACAGTTACGGTAACTGATAATAATGGATGTATTGGAACGGCAAGTGTAACTATTACACAACCTACAGCGCTTGCTCCTGCGGTATCACCTACGGCTGCGGTTTGTAATGGTGGTAACGGAAGCATAACTACAACGGGCACTGGTGGCGGAACACCGGGTTACACATATTTGTGGAGCAATGGAGCTACTACATCAAGTATTACAACAACGGCAGGCCCTTATACAGTTACTGTTACCGATGCAAATGGCTGCACGGCAACTGCCAATACAACTATTACGCAACCTGCGGCAATGACCATTACATCAACATTTGTGGCGCCTACATGCGGTGCAAGTAATGGTTCTGCAACGGTAACCAGCGTAATAGGCGGTACTCCTGCATACGGCTATACCTGGAACACGGGGCAGACGACATCAACAATTGGGCCTATACCTGCGGGAAGTTATACTGTTACGATAAAAGATTTTCATGGCTGTACCAATCCTATAACTATTGTAGTTCCTAATACTGGCGGGCCGAGAGATTCTATTGTGTCACAGGTAAATGTTTTGTGCTATGGTAATAGTACCGGAAGTATTACCAACGGGACGAACAGGGGAACAACACCATATACGTATTCATGGAGCTCGGGACAAACTACCGCATCGCTTACCAATATTCCGGCGGGCAGTTATACAGTTACGGTAACCGATGCGAGTGGTTGTACTGCAACAGCATCAACTACCATCACGCAACCTGCACAATTACGGGATTCGATTACTGCAATAGTGAATGAAAAATGCTTTGGAGATAAGATAGGCAGCATAACGGTAGGGAATGCAGGCGGAACCACGCCGTATAGCTATAGCTGGAACAGCGTACCTATACAAACCACGCCAACAGCAAGCGGGTTACCGGCCGGCAGTTACACAGTAACACTAACGGATGCGAACGGATGCAGCACAACCGCCAACGGAACGATAACACAGCCCACGAAGTTGACCGTAGCAGCAGCAGCGTTCCCGACCAGCTGCTTTGGCGAATGCAACGGCCAGTTAGTAAGTATACCCAACGGAGGAACCCCCACCTATACCTATGGCTGGAGCAATGGCTCGACAGCAGCCAGCATATTAAACGTATGTGCCGGAACGTATTCAGTAGTAATAACCGATGCCAACGGATGTACGGTAGACAGCACAGGCCTTGTAGTAACCCAGCCCACTGCTATAACCGGCACACCAAGTACAACCACAGCCCATTGCCAGCAAGCCGATGGAGGAGCCTGCATAGCAGCAGCAGGAGGAACGCCCGGATATACCTATAGCTGGAGCACAGGAGCCATTACCAGTTGTATAACCAATGTATTACCGACAACCTATACAGTAGTAATAAGCGATGCCAATAAGTGTACCGATACGGTAAAGATACCTGTACCCAATGCGCCCGGAGATACAGCTTTAATAACGGCCACCACGAATGTAACCTGTAACGGAGGCAATGACGGGACAGCAACAGGAGGAGGCAAGGGAGGCGTACCGGGATATTTTTATTTATGGAACACCAAACCGGCACAGGCAACGCAGACAGCTACAGGACTAAAAGCAGGCAGTTATACGGTAACAGTAACCGATGCGGCAGGATGTAAGGATACAGCAGTAGCGACCATAACCGAACCTGCATTAGTGGTAGCTACCCCGAGTGCGCCACAAACTATATGTATAGGGCAGTCAGCGACCCTAAGTGTAAATGCAGTAGGAGGGACAGCACCATATACCTTTACATGGCAGCCGGGAGGGATGACAGGAACACCTATAGTAGTAACCCCGACAGTAACAACAACATATAGTATAACCACGGTAGACAGTAAGCTATGTCCGGGAGCCCAGGTAACGATAGTAGTAACTGTAAACCCGTCATTAACCATAAAGGTAAGCCCCAACAGGGCAGTATGCCCCGGAGGCAGTATGAGCTTTACCGCCACAGCCACAGGAGGAGACGGGACGTATAACTATATGTGGAATCCCGGAGGATTAACCACACAAACCATAAATGTAAGCCCCGGCACAACTACAGAATACACAGTAACAATAACCGATGGGTGTACCACACCATTGGTAATAGACAGTGTAAAAGGAATTATAGATCCATTACCAGTAGTGAACTTTAAAGCAGATACACTTCAGGGGTGCTCACCTTTATGTGTAAACTTTACTGATATGACCACGATAGCCACAGCAGGTTTATCGAGTTGGGCTTGGACATTTGGCGATGGAGGCACATCGAATATAGAAAATGCAAACAATTGTTATGTGAATGCAGGTATATATAGTGTTGGGTTGGTAGTAACTTCAGATAGTGGTTGCGTGGACAGTCAGAGGATAAATAATTATATAACTGTGTTTAGCCACCCGGTAGCGGCTTATACCTGGGCGCCACAACCAATAACCATTGTAGAACCTATTGTAACATTTACTGATGAAAGTACCGATGCTTACGGCATCAAAAACTGGTTCTGGCAATTTAAAGACCCTAAGGATGGAGTAAGTATTGTGCAGAATCCTGTCTATACATTTAGCGATACCGGAACCTATTGCCCTGTGCTTACAGTAACCAATATGCATGGTTGCACCGATACCATAGAGCATTGCATTGTAATTGAACCATACTTTACTTTATATATACCCAATGCCTTTACACCTAACGGAGATGGTGTTAACGACATATTTACCGCTAAGGGCACCTATGTATGCACCTTCCAGATGTACATTTTTGACAGATGGGGCATGCTGCTTTACTATACCGAAGATATGAATAAGGGTTGGGATGGAACTGTGAATGGCGGCACTGCTGTTTCGCAGGAAGATACCTACGTTTATATTATCAATGCTACCGATTGTGTAGAGCACAAGAAGCATCAGTACCTGGGTAGGGTTAGTGTAATTAAGTAATAAATATTTATTGGCTTTTGTATCTTTTAGCAATACATTGCATTATAGCTAAAACCTTACCTGTTAATCAATGAAAACCGTTACGCTGCTTTTACTATTAATTAGCTCTATTGCATTTGGCCAAACTGAGAAATTAAACCAACTTGATTCGGCAGGTAAAAAGAATGGTACCTGGATAGTTTATTATGACAGTTTTTTAAAGGGAGTAAAAGACAGCAGTAAGGCAAGTTATTACAGGTATACATTCTATATACATGGTTTTGATATTTACATTCATTACCCCGGTGGAAGAAAAAGCTGGAAGCTTGTGCATACGGGAATAGAAAGTGACCATTTAGGGAGAATAAAACAATTGGACGGAGAATATAAATGGATCGATAAAAAAGGAATAATCCGCATGTTTATCAATTATAGAAAGGGTTATTGTACCGTAGTAAAGTCTTACTTTCCATCGGGGGCATTAGCTAATGCATGGGATTTCTTATTGCAATGGCATTGCCAGCCCCATAGTTCAACTTATTATGCATTTAATAAGAATGGAGAAATGAAAGAGGTTTATTACTTATGTAAGGATAAGGATCTGGCAAAGTACTCAATGGCAAGTGGCTGGGGCTTAGTAGGTGGTTCAGATGTTTGCACGGTGGAAATAGACACCATAAACAGAACAGATACCCTGAGCAGTTTAAGTAAACTTGATGTTGCCGGTAAAATGAATGGAAGGGTAAAGGTTTATTATGATAGCAACTTGATAAAAATAAAAGACTCGAATAAGGCTTATTATTATGGATATATAGAATATGTAAATGGTTTTTGTCTTTCCATGAATCCATATATCGGCAAGGAATTTAATTTGAAATATGCAAAAGGAAATGCACCTCAAAAGGGTAATATCAAGGCGCTGGATGGTGAATTTAACTGGGTAGATAAGAATACAGGAAAGCCCATGCTTATAAGCAATTACAAAGTAGGATACTGCACTTCGTATGAAAGGATTTCATTCACTACAGGGAAAATCAGGTATAAGGACGATTTTACCCAAAAATTCAAAGGCTTGCCTAATAGCTATTGTTACATTGAATACGATAAGGCCGGAAATCCAACACGCCACTGGATGCGTGTATATGATGGGGATGTAAAATAACAAGCATTTTTTTATTTTTAAGCTCTTGTCCGCTTATGGTATATTCGTTCGTTATTTAATTGAACAGCATAAAATAAACCTTAAAAAATAAAGTCATGGCAAAAACAATCATCCAAAAGGTGGTATTTAAAAACACCGACACAGCTACATTGTATTCAATGTACCTCGACTCAAAGCATCACACCGCATTAACCGGCGGTAACCCTGCTAAGATATCTCCTAAAGAAGGCGCTACATTTTCTGCTTACGGAGGTTATCATGGCGGTAAAAACCTTCAACTGGTAAAGAACAAATTAATTGTACAATCGTGGTCGGGTGAAGATTGGGGCAAAGATGACAATGATTCTACCCTGATCTTGACCTTTGAACAGAAAGGGAAGGATGCCATATTGCATATGGTGCATGCCAATGTGCCCGATAAACAAGCTCCAGGAATTACAACGGGCTGGGTTGACTATTATTGGACACCATGGAAAGCATACTTAGCTTCGTTAAAGAAAAAGAAATAGTTATCGAATCATTTAGTGAGAGCCCTGTTTATTGCGGGGCTTTTTTATTTGCCCCAAATCATTACGCATAAAATGTGTTATTTTGCTTCTTTATAGTTAACGATTACAATGAAAGCCAATATTCCAGAAACGAAAAACAAAAGAGTAGTTATAATTGGTGGTGGCTTTGGCGGACTAAAGGTTGCAAAGGAACTTTCTAAAACTAATTACCAGGTTGTATTAATAGATAAGAACAACTATCACCAGTTTCAACCCTTGTTTTACCAGGTTGCCACAGCAGGGCTTGAACCCAGTGCTATTTCATTTCCTTTCCGTAAGGTTTTCCAGGGGAATAACAACATACATATACGCATTACCGAGGTTACATCGGTTAATACCAAAGAGAATTATTTGAATACAGGTATTGGTAAAATAAATTACGATTACCTCGTATTGGCAATTGGCGCCGATACAAACTTCTTCGGCAACCAGAAAATAATGACACATGCTCTTCCAATGAAATCGGTATCGGAAGCGTTGGACATACGTAACCGGGTGCTGGAGAATTATGAAAAAGCTCTGGGTACCGAAGATAAAGAAGAACAGCAGGCCTTGATGAATATCGTAGTTGTGGGTGGTGGACCCACAGGGGTTGAGGTTTCGGGTACGCTGGCAGAAATGAAAGAGTATATTTTGCCGAAAGATTATCCTGAACTTGATTTTAAATTCATGCAGGTTTCGTTGGTAGAGTCATCACCCAAAGTATTAAATGTTATGTCGCCCGAGGCATCTGCCAAAGCGACTAAATATCTCGAAAAACTTGGAGTGCGTTTACGCACCAATACCAGTGTTAAAGATTACGATGGCAATATAGTAACACTGTCCGATGGTACTACACTTAACTCAAGGACACTGATATGGGCTGCAGGTGTTACAGGCAATAAAATGGAGGGCATTCCCGCGGAGACATTAATTCGCAATAACCGGATAAAGGTCGACAGGCAAAATAGGGTAGAGGGGCTTGAAAATATTTATGCCATTGGCGATATTGCATATATGACGGAAGAAGCTTACCCTAACGGACATCCTCAGGTGGCTCAGGTAGCCATACAACAAGCGGAGAAATTAGCTAAGAATTTCAAGAATCTTTTAAATAACAAAGCTCTTGAACTATTTAAATATAAAGACCTTGGCAGTATGGCAACAGTGGGAAAAAACCTTGCGGTGGTTGATCTGCCTTATATAAAATTCCAGGGCTTTTTTGCTTGGCTGGTTTGGATGTTTATACACCTTATGTCGATTGTCGGAGCTAAAAACCGAATTCTTATCTTTATCAACTGGGCCTGGAACTATGTAACTTACGATCAATCGCTCAGGCTCATTATACGTTCTAAAAACAAACCCTAATAACAATATAGTATGAAACACCTTGCAATTGTTTTTTCATTATTCCTTGCAACTAACTTTTGTTTTGCACAAGATGCCCCAAAGCCTGCTGACCCTTGCCAGAAGCTCGATACCAATACCATAAAGCAATTAATTCTCGGCACCTGGATTGACCAGGCCGATACTTCGCACCATATGTATTTTTCACCCGATTCGCTGGTGGAAACTATTAAGACCATGATGGATGGAAAATTCAAAATTGATATATCATACTGGTCATATAAATTCGTTGATAATCTCTTTTCAACTGATGCAGTTACCTGTTACTCTTTACGTGAATCTAAGGAAGGCTATGCCCGCCATACCGATGTGGGTATAAATAGCATCAACGCTCAATATATGTTGATGGGTTCTGAAGGTAAAAAGGTATTTAAGAAGAAGTAAAGAAACCCCTATTGGTTCGTAAATTTGTGAAAATTCTACTAATGAAGCCATACAAGGTTTTGTTTCCTTTCTTTATTCTTCTCATGGTTAAGGCCGATGCTCAAAAGTGGTTCTGGGCTAGACAAGCCTTTGGGAATGCTACCTATTCAGAAGGGATAGCTACTGCCACTGATGGAAATGATAATGTATATTTAGTTGGTTCTTGGGGCCCGGGACCTAAATCTGGAAAATATGTAGTTTTTGGCAACGACACTCTAAGAACATGGATGACTGCTGGTTCAGTTGGTTACTTGGTTAAGTACGATTCAAGCGGTAATTTCTTATGGTCAACAGAAAGCAACGGTAGTTGTTTTCCTTATTCAATTGCAACTGATAAAAAAAGCAATATTTATGAAACAGGCTTTTTTAGTGATACCGTATCTTTTGGTGTTAATACTCTTATAACGAAAAATAATAATATATATCTTGTGAAATACAGCCAAAATGGGAGTGTTCTATGGGCTCGTGCACCAACAGCAAAGTCGTCCAATATAAATATAAGCTTCTCCACTGCTATCGACACAGACAACAATGTATATATAACCGGAAGCTTTGAAGACACTGTAATATTTGGAGCTTATGTTTTAGTTAGTAAAGGTTTTGAAAATGTTTTTCTTGCTAAATATGATTCAAATGGTAATGTTTTGTGGGCATATGCTTACGGCGGAAAAGCTCCTAACGGTGATGCCTCGAATGGTGTAATTGTTGATGGGGAGAATAATCCTATAATAGTTGGTGCTTTTTCAAGCCCTGCAATTCAGTTTGGTTCGGTAACATTAATGAATTATGGTGTGAATAATATTTTTTTGGCGAAATTTGATGAGAATGGTAACGCGCTTTGGGCTGCTTCATCAAAGGTGACAAACACAGCCCAAGGGTATTGTGTTGCAACTGATAAAAACAATAACGTGTACTTCTCGGGTAATTATTCAAGTGCAAGCATTGTATTGGGTAATGATTCGTTTTCAATTTACCAGGGGCAAATGTTTATTGCGAAATATAGTTCTTCAGGCAAGGAAATATGGGTAAATCCTGTAAAGTCAGTTGGTCCGGATGCTAATCCTGTAATATGGACTATTGTAACCGATTATTGCAATGATGTTTATATTTCAGGCGGATGTGGAGATAGTTTAATAATAGATAATTTTAAGTATACTGCTCCTGCAGGCTATTCAGACCCTGCATTTGTCGCTGAGCTTGATTCAAATGGAAGTTTATTGAATTGTTTTGTTACAAATACTGGAGGAGATGACTGGGCGTGGATAACGCTTAATAGCAGAAATGATATTTATTTTGGTGGTGATATTGAAATTAATACATATATGGGAGATTCACTTTATTATATAAATGATGAAAACGCTTTTTTATCGAAATTTACTTTTGGCCCGCCAAGCTGTTGTAAGATATCATCAGTTAGGATAGTTGGTAGTACTTCAATAATAGCGGGAGATAGCGTTCTTATTTCTTCATCAGTAAATGGTTCAAGCTATTTGTGGAGTACGGGTGCAACAACCAAAAGTATTGTTATAAAACCATCAGCTACCTCTACTTATTCACTTAGTGTTAAAGATAGCGCCGGATGTATTAACTCTGCCGTAATTGTAATTACGGTGACCGAGAATTGCGGTAATATTTTCATCCCAACAGCTTTTTCTCCTAATAAAAATGGGCAGAATGACATCCTCTATGTTCATGGTGATTGTATTAAAGCAATGGATTTTGTTGTATACGACAGATGGGGAGAAAAGGTATTTGAATCTTACAGCTTAAATGATGGCTGGGATGGTACATTTAAGGGAAAGCCATTAAATACTGGCAGTTTTGCGTATTATTTGAAGGCCACTATGCAAAATGGAAAAGTAGTTGAGAAAAAAGGTAATGTAGCGTTAGTTAGATAAATAAAAAGCCCGCTAAAAATTAGCAGGCTTTAAATGTTTTTATTTTTATTAGTGCATTACAAGAGGTTCTCCTGTAGCTATTTTCTTCACACCTTCTTTAAAACTCTCTCGCACGTTTGATTTTGGGAATGGGGTAGTGGGCACAGGTACATTCAGGAACTTGCAAAGCGGCTCCCAGCCATCGGCAACATTATATACCAATAATCTCTCTTTAGGTACAAGCTTTAGTATCTCTTCATTACGCTGGTTAAAGCGTTTAATTACTTCTGCTTTATTCTTTAAGTCCCTTCCAAATTCCCAATCAAGTAGTTTGCCATCGTATTTAAGCACAGGGAAACGTTTACGCACCGTAGATGAGAAAGGCATTTTAACCATCAGCCTTAAAATTCTTCCTGCATCGGGTTTGCTGGCCCAAAATATGGTTTCAACACAACTTGCGTACCATGCTTCGGCATCGCGGGTTGTATGAATTACTTTGGCATCAGGGTATTTTGCCAATAGTTGCTTGTAATATCGGGCAACGGGATAATCTACTGCTGAAAGGTACCCGGTAAATAATTTATCCCAGTCAGGCTCCTGGCCTTTTTCAGCTTTCTCGAATTCTACAAGTCCTTCCGGGTTACTGAATAGTTCGAACATATGATAGCATTTACCAAAGCCTAATTGTTCTAAGGCTATTTTTAACGAATGTGTGCCTGTACGCCCAAGGCCTGTACCTAAAACTTTAAGTGCCATGCAGTTTTATTTTTATTGTTGAGGTTAATTTATTATTCCAAATATATAAAAATGAAAATAATTGAAATAATGCGATTTGTAATATAGTCATACAGTTATTGCGCTTTATTATCTTTAACCACTCTTACAATTGTAAATATGTCAAATACTGCATGGCTGCGTTCTAACTGGTTATTACTTGCCATTATTGCATTCGGGCTTTTCCTTCGTTTGGTGTGGGTTAACGATATGGAGTGGAAAGATGACGAGAAGTATATGTTTAACACCACACAGGAAGTTGCAAAAACAGGTCACTGGCATGGGGTGGGCATGGAAAGTGGTGGAGGAATTGTTAATCCCGGCCTGGGTATGGGCATATTTTCTGCGCTGTCATACCTAATTCATACCCCAACTGGTATGGCAAGCGCCGTGCAATGGATAAACGTAATAAGTATATTGTGTTTTCTGTTGTTCATTACAATTAAAATAGAAAAGGACCAAAGGGATATTTGGCTTTGGGGCTTGGCATTGGCAGCGGTCAGCCCGTTGGCTGTATTGTTCTCACGTAAAATATGGGCGCAAGATATGCTGCCTTTTTTCTGTTTTGTTATTATATGGAGCAATGCGAATCGCAATAAAGGCTGGGGCGCTTTTTTATGGGGACTTTTTGGTGCATTGGTAGGGCAAATACATATGAGCGGATTTTTTTACGCTGCAGGGCTCTTTATTTTTACTGTAGTGTATGATTACCGTAACAAACAACCTTTTAAATGGGTCTACTGGATTTTGGGAAGCCTGATTGGCAGCATTGGCCTTATACCCTGGGTGATTTACAATTTCAGCTACCCGCAACCCACCACACTTACCTGGGATCATGCCCTCGAATTTAATTCATACATCTGCTGGTTTCTCGATTCACACGGACTGAATACCATGTATACCCTGGGTAGAAACTTTTGGGATTTTATTAAATACCCATATATAGGTACGCATGCCACCTACCTGGTTGCCGCATTAAATGTCGTGCTGGCCGGAGCAGGTATTTATACCCTTGTTCGGGTATTTGGCTATGTAAAGAGTATAGTTATGTGGATAAAGCAAAAGCAATTTTTTGATAAGCTTACCTTGAATTTAAATAGTACTGATTTTTATATTCTGTCACTGATATTGGGCTTAGGTATATTATTAAACTTCAGCGGAGCACTAATATTCGCTCATTATTTAATTGCTGCCTTTCCGTTTACCTATATTTTAATGGCAAAAATATTTCAGTCGAATAAAAAACTACTGATGGGCATAATACTTGCACAGCTTTTACTTACAACATTATTCCTGGGGTATATCCATAAAAATAGTGGTGCGCCCGATGGCGATTACGGTGTTACGTATCGCGCACAAATTGAAGCGAAATAACTATTATTTGTCGCTTGTAAAGTTAAAATGAACTACCATTTCAGCTTTTCCACCTGTGGTATCATAAAATTGCAGGGCATTAGCATCTTCGGCATTAGCAGTTACAAATATGTCTTTTATGCCATTCTTTTTACAATACTGTTGCAGTTTTACCAATAGGGTTTTACCAATTTCTTTTCTTTGGAATTTTGGCTTAATGGCAATATCATAAATAAACATTTCAGAACCCTTGTAATAATACATGGGTAATTCAAAGGCTGTAAGGCCGCCAACAACTTCTTTTTTATTAAGTGCAATGTAAACTACAAAACCGGGGTTTTTGAGCAGTTGTTTCAGATATGCTTTTTTAGGGGTTTTAAGGCTTTCTGACTCAAATACTTCTTCAAAAACCAAAATAAGTTCCTGGAAAAGAACTACATCCTTCTTACCTAATCGTTTTATTTTAATGCTGGCTGCCATATATAATATTTGTTATGTAAATATAATGGTTGTAACATATTGGCTTTCGCGAAATCGTTAAACCAATTTAGATTTCACAATTTGTTAACAGAATATTTTTAAATTTACATTGCATCCGCAACATACTTAAAATGAAAAAGCTATTACTTGGCGTATTGTTCCTAGTGCTTTCATATTATACAAATGCCCAGGTAAGCACCTTGCTGAATATTCCTCCAAGATTGCAATGGCCAAATAATAATGGTTATTGTGGCGAAAATTCTATACAGGCGTGTGGATTATATTATGGTGACTATATATCTGAAGGGCTTTGCCGAAGGGTAGCCGGGGGTGAATTACTTATTTATGTGAATGACACAACTGCGCTTAATATATTGTCTTTTACTTATAATGAATGGGATCCGAATCCACCACCACAATATATGAACTATCTGGATTGGGTAAAGCAATACCTGAATAAAAAACAACCTGTTATAATAGTTGTTTATATTAAAGGATTAACTGACCCTGACTACGACCACATAATTCCTGCTATTGGGTTTTATGCAAAAAACGTAAATACATATACGGCTACTGATTCACTGACCTATAACAGTAATTTTGATACGGTTTCTTTCAGGCGCCGTTTTTCAACCTTGTATGATACCCGCTCCATGAGTGGCAATGGGGCCACTTATAGTTACTGCATACCTCAAAATGTTGACTATGGTGTTGCCGTTACCGGTAATAAAGACCCTGGAAGGCTTACAAGGCCTGTCCATATTGCTATTGACTCGAATGATGAGCCGAATGTTAGCCTTGGCCAGCCGGCATGCGTGCTAAGGGCAGCAATTACTGCCGATTCACTCACCATCGGTAAATCGTATGCTCTTTTGAGGTATAACAATTATTTAACTGTACCCTCTACCGGCTTTGCTCCTTCAGGTGCTAGTTCAGTTGTTTATTTTACCGCCGCAGCAGTAACCAAAACAGTTATTGATTCTTTCATGTCCGATACAGCTGTTTTTTACCGGTGTATTCCGTATAGTGCCACAGGCATAGGTGAAATAGATAATTCAGTTGATGAAGCTGTTCATATATATCCAAACCCTACTGGCGGAAAATTTACGATTACGATTCCTGAGCATACGGAACAGGTTGAAGTATTTGACATGATGGGGCAAGTAATTCAAAAAGATAATGCTTTAGGATTACAACATCTTGATATGTATTTGCAAAAAGATGGGGTATATTTTATCAGGCTTACCGGGAATAATCAAACGCATGTTTATAAACTTGTTGTTTGCAGGTAATTGTAATTAAAAAAGCCCCGCAGTCCTGCGGGGCTTTTTTAGTATGATAACTAAAGAAGGGCTTACTTGATCTTGACCCCGCTCATGGTTTTCGAATCTACCTTAAGATTATCAATAACCGATTTCTTTATCATTAGCCTTGCACCTTCGCCACCGGGTTGAATGTAGTATACCTGTTTATCGTATGTTATCTTGCCAACTTTACCGCCATCAACATTTATCCATTCATTGGCAAATAAACGATAAACCTCAGTTGGGCTTGCTACGCCTGTAACACCAAAGGTTAGTGTTTTGCCGTCGCCAACTTCAAAGTTAATTTCACATTCGAATCTCCCACAGTATCCTGGATAGAAAGACTAATACCTGCGCGGTAAGATGTTAATGAATCTTGCGGGGAAACCAGTAAAAAGGCAGTTGCCCCTGATGCATTATAATTTATTTCCCAGTTGTTTGGATACCTTATTGAATAACCTCCTCCAGTGCCTGTAAGTATTTTCCAATTTGTAGTATCTACTGCTATTACCATTTTGGTTGGTTCTCGTCTAAAACCATTCCCTTTATTGGTTAAAGCCAGTTTCTTCAAATCATTAGGATTAGGGACTCCATTACTATCCAATGTTTTATGAAGAAAGGCAGTCCAGTTATGCTGGCTTAAACTATCTACACCATGATCGGTTGATTTGTCATAAATATCCTGCATTAAATCTACCTGATTACTCCAGTAAAGGATAATTCCTTCTACCTCCTTCGCTGGCCGCCCCCATTCACCAGAAATACTATCATATATTTTACGTTTATAAAATTCCACTATGTCAAAATGCCCTTGTTCGTGTTCGAGCAGTAATTCGTGGTAAACAGGCTTATTATCTTCAATTTTCCTCATCCAGGAACGGCTTGGAGTCATTTGTGCATATA
>JABCZW010000039.1 GCA_013289475.1 Bacteroidota bacterium | reverse complement strand
TTTTTTCAGTTTGCCTTAATTGTAAAATAGAATTTCGAACCTTTCCCGGGCTCTGATTCTACCCATATTTTACCACCGTGGCGTTCAACAATCTTTTTGCAAATGCTCAAACCAATACCGGTTCCGGGATATTTATCCCTGCTGTGAAGCCTTTGGAAAATAACGAAAATTTTTTCGGCATATTCGTCTTTAAGCCCTATGCCATTGTCTTCAACAGAAAATAAATACTCACCATTTCTTCTTTTGCCCGTTACTTTTATTTCGGGCTTTTTGTCGCCTCTGAATTTTATGGCGTTACCAATAAGATTCTGGAACAATTGTGTTATTAAAACAACATCGGCATATATTTTAGGCAGGCCGTTATATTTTATAGTTGCATTTGTTTCTTTTATCTGGTCCTTCATATCCAATTGAATGTCCTTTAATACATCTTTAGTTTCCACCCATTCAAATGGTTTTATCCTGTTAACGCGGGAATATTCAAGGAGGCTATTTATAAGTGTGCGCATTCTCGCGCTTCCATCAACCGCAAAATCAATGAACTCATTAGCATCTTTATCAAGTTTATCTTTATACCGGCTTGCCAAAAGTTGTACGTAGCTGCTTATTGTTCTTAATGGCTCCTGTAAATCATGCGATGCCACATAAGCAAATTGTTCCAACTCGGAATTTGAACGTTCCAATTCCTTTGTTTTTTGTTCAAGATCTAATTTTGCTTGCCTGATTTCGGTAATATCTTCCGAAATACCCAATAAGTAAATAGCTCTGCCGGCAGGGCTTAAAATGGGTATTTTTTTTGTATGCAGCCATCGCTGGCCATTTTTTGTATCAATGGGCTCTTCCGGTACATCTACTATGCCATTCTGGCTTAAAACATCATTATCCTTCTCTGTAAAGAAATCAGCTTGTTCTTTCGGAAAAAAATCATAATCATTTTTACCTATCATTTCATTTTTAGAGTGGCCTAATAATTTTTCGCCGGCTTTATTAAAACGCACAAATCTGAGATCCTGTGCGTCTTTAACAAAAACCATATTTGGAATGTTTTCGAGAACAGAATCGAGAAAGTTATTTACAGATTTAAGCTCTTGTTCAGTCTCTTTTTGTATTTTGAACAACAATTGCATAGCATCGTTCTCTCCCCGGGTGAAGAAGTCTTTAACTTCCTGGGAAATGTCTATAGCCTCCCTTACATCAGTTGTATAATCGGGTAAAAAATGACAAATTGCCTTTTTTTGGGCAGCATATATTAAAACAAGGTCGGTAGGAAGAATTTCATTTTTTCTTATCCCGGGTATTTTATCTTCCTCCCATTGCTTCAGGCTCTCTTTGGCTTTTTCAATAGCAGTACCATCTATTAATGAAAGAAAAAATTTCTCCTGGCTATCCATGGTTCTTGCAAGAGAAGCTTCTTCTGAAAGGTCCTTGATAAGGCCTTTTTCCAGTATAAGCTTAATCAGGGGAATATCCATTCCCATAATAGTTTTAATATAATAGGCAGCATAATCCTTAAGGCGTTCTTCTCTCAAATAAGCGGCGTATTCTTTCAGGGTTCTCATGAAGCTAATATTGAACTATTCTTCTTTTTTAGGCAGCTTAACAATAGTTAACCAGAACTCTTCAATTGACCGTACAACATTAATAAATTGAGCAAGGTCAACAGGTTTCATTATATAGCAATTGGCATGGTGGGCGTAAGTATTTAAAATGTCCTGCTCAGCCGCTGATGTGGTAAGTATTATTACAGGAATAAATTTGAGAGTTGAGTCTGCTTTTATATCGGCCAATACAGAACGACCATCCTTTTTTGGCAAATTAAGGTCAAGTAATACAAGGTCGGGCGTTTCTGCTTCGGCATACTTACCCAGTTTTCTTAAATATATCATGGCTTCTTCTCCGTCCATAACTACATTCAGGGTATTACGTATCCTGCCTTCTTTAAACACTTCCTGGGTAAGCCTTATGTCTGCAGGGTTATCTTCTACAAGCAGTATGTTTATTGGCTTTGTCGATTTGTAGCTACTCATAGTAAGGCGATTATAAATTATTACTCCTTTTTTCTTGTCCATGTTTCACCTTGAAAATTCTGATAACCAATGGGTTGTTTTTGATTTTTTCATTACGCTGATTTTGAGCAAAGACTTAGCCGTGTCTAAGTTATTTTATATCAGTTTATAAAACTTTGACTTTTCGGTGAACTGAGTTAAACAGGCAGTGAAACAGAAAAAACAGAAGATTAAACTGTTTTACCTATTGCAATGTGTTAAGCCGCTTAATGAAATTTTCTTTGTATAAAGCCCCAACCGGAATAGACACCTCGTTTATGAAAATAGTGGTGTCTTCTACTTTCTTTACATTATCAACCTGTACAATGTATGACCGATGCACACGTACAAATTTATTGGCAGGTAATTTGCCCTCGAGCGATTTAAGTGTGGCGTGTAATATAAAACGCTGGTCCTTGGTATGAATAGTAATGTAATCACCAAGGGCTTCGATCCACAAAATATCTTTCACCGGAACCTTGTTAAGGACAGAGTCCTTTTTAATAAAAAAATAATCCTGCCCTGCAGTTACCTGGTCGTCAGAACCTGATGCATCCTTTACTTTAGCCATTGCTTTAAGAAAGCGCGGTAAGGTTACAGGCTTTATTAAATAATCTACTACATTCAGGTCAAATGCATCAAGGGCATATTCCTTATGAGAGGTTGTTAGTATTACCTGTGGCCTGTTATCAAGCGCCTTAAGCATATCCATGCCGGTCATTTCTGGCATTTCTATATCCAGGAATATTACATCAACATCTTCTTTCTTTAATGCAGCCATTGCCTCTAAAGGGTTTGAGCAGGTTTTAACTACGTTAAGGTAGTCTACTTGCTTAGTCATCTGTAAAAGAGCAGTTCTTGATGCATCATCGTCGTCAACTATTATGCAGTTCATTTCAACAGGGTTTTAGGTTAATTTGTACTGCCAATAATACAAAAATGTTACAATAAACAATAAATAATATCTGTTAAAAGGTATATTTCATAGTTTAAAAATGCCAATTAAGTGTTTTTACATGGAATATATTTAACTGATTTAATGTAACTTTTGAAGAATATGGGGAGTATAACTAATCAACAGAATGTAGTTTAACTTATAGCTGAATGCAGAAAAAATCCTCACACAATTTTATATTAAGATTTTTTTTAGGTTAGCAACCCGGAATTTATAATTCTTGTAATAATTCCCCGTTAACGTACAAGATGAGAAACTTTTTGTTTTTTAAATGGTTAAACAATGTATCGCTTACTAAAAAGCTATACTTTGTTGTAGGCATAATGGCTTTACTTATTGCAGTTGAGCTATTCACGCTTTCATTCATGATACATACGTTGTCGTCGACCAGGGCATTGGTTGGGGCTGAGGGTTTATGGTCGAAAGCACAAAAAGACGCCGTATACAGCCTTACCAAATATGGTTATACCCATGATGAGAAAGACTACCAACAATATTTGAAATTATTGGCGGTTCCGATAGGAGACCATAAAGCAAGGCTGGAGTTAATGAAGCCAAACCCAAATTTAGATTCAGTGCGTGACGGTTTTATTCAAGGACGGATTAACCCTGATGATATTGATGGTGTAATAAATGTTTTAACAAGGTTCCATAGTATTTCTTATATACATGATGCAGTTACAATATGGACGCGTGGAGATTATTTTTTAGACATGACACGATACCTCGGCGACAGGCTTCATACAGAGGTGTCTTATAGCGGAACGCCAATAGAGAAAATTAACCGGACCCAGGAACAGATATACCAGTTAAATGAAAAACTTACGGTGTTGGAAGATGAGTTTTCTGATACGCTTGGAGAGGGCTCAAGATGGATTGAGCGATTGATATTAAAAGTGCTGTTTTCAATAGCCATTACGGTTGAATTTACCGGTTTGTTTCTTACTATCTCTGTCAGCAGGGCCATCTCAAAAGGTATTAATGAAGTAATGCGTATTGCACATACTGTCGCCCGGGCCGATTTCAGCCAACGGGCCAAAGTATATTCGAATGATGAAATTGGCCAGTTAGCCGGCTCGTTCAATACAATGGTTGACGATCTGCAGAAAAAAATTGAGGAAGAAAAACTGGCTGAAGTGGCGTTACGAAATCAAAAAGATCTTTATGAAACTCTGCTTAAAACAGAAAGTGAAATGGGCGAGGGTGTATCAATTACTCATGGAGAAAAAATAATATATGTTAATGATGCAGTATGTAAAATATACGGATACAGCAGGGATGAAATATTAGCGCTGCCTTCTTTCTTAAGTATTGTGCCCGATGATGAGAGGCCAAGGCTAACTGAAAGATTAAGGCTGCGAATAACAGGCGAACGTGAACAAAGTTCGGGAGAGACTCAAATAGTGCGTAAAGACGGAAACATAATAGATATTGAATATACAGTGCGTAATATACAGATTGACGGGCAAATGCAAATGCTTTCAATAATACGTGATGTTACCGATAAAAAGCAAAATGAAGAGCAATTACGTAAGGAAAAGGAACGTGCAGAAACTGCTGAAATTGCCAGAAGAATTGGCGAACAGTTTTTAGCAAACATGAGCCACGAGGTACGAACCCCCATGAATGCCATAGTAGGTTTTACTGATATTATGCTTAAAACACCATTAACCCCTGACCAGCATCAATACCTTGAGGCTATTAAAATGTCGGGAGATAATTTGCTGGTGATAATAAATGATATACTTGATTTCTCAAGGATGAGGTCGGGTAAAATACCTATTGAAAACCGCGGTTTCAGGTTGTCTCAGGTTACGTCAATGTGCGTAGAATTAATGTCTCCAAAAGCATCGGAAAAAGGAATTAAATTATCTGCCAATATTGATAAAAATGTACCAGATGAATTAATAGGTGACTCTACCCGGTTAAACCAGGTACTGATTAATCTTGCAGCTAATGCAATAAAATTCACATCTAAAGGAGGGGTTGATATTAATGTTAAATTGTTGTCAGAAAAAAAGGACAATATAGAGCTTGAGTTTACTGTAAAAGATACAGGTATTGGTATTCCTAAAGACAAACTTGCAACCATATTTGAAGCATTTACACAAGCTAATAACGATACTGCCCGAAGGTATGGCGGCACGGGCCTTGGCCTGGCCATAGTGAAGCAATTAGCGGAATTGCAGGGAGGTAGTGTTGCCGTTTCAAGCGAAGAAGGCAGAGGCTCTTGTTTTTATTTCAGGATAAAATACAAAAAGAATAATGTCTCTTTTGTCAATTCAAATACAATTAGTACGAACGGTAAAGAGAAGAAGCTGAAGGGCCTGAATGTTTTATTAGTGGAAGATAATGCAATGAACCAATTACTTGCCCGAAAGGTACTTAGTGACTGGGGTTGGAACATTGTAGTGGTTGAAAATGGCATTGAGGCAATTGATGAAGTAACCCGGAATGATTTTGATATTGTATTAATGGATATACAAATGCCTGAAATGGATGGTTATGAAGCCACAAGGCAAATACGTCATAATCTGCCTGAACCGAAAAGACATGTGCCAATTATGGCAATGACAGCACATATAATGCCAAGCGAGGAAGAGAAGTGCTACGAAGCAGGAATGAATGGTTATATATCTAAACCATTTGACACCCAGACTTTATATACTAAAATAGAGTCAATAATAGAAACATCTCAGAATTGAAATAGTTTCAGTAGCGGTAATAATTTTACCGATTCAATATGCCCTTTAACGTAAAGTTTAACAGGGCTCACAGAAATTCTTTACCAAACAACAATCTTAGTAAGTAACTTGCAATAGGTTAAAATTTTGTTTTAATTAATGACTGTACTTTAATACTTAAAACATCATGAAAAGCCATTTCAAAATACTTGTCGCATCAGATTATTCAAGAGCAGGTAATAATGCAGAACGGTATGCTATTCAGTTTGCTAAAGCAACTGATGCTGAACTTACCTTTTTTCACGCTTTTGAAGAATCATTTTATTTTCCTGAAAAGAGCATTGAGTTTGAAAAAATGGATGAAAACCCGGTAAGAGGTGAATTGACAGACCTGAAACTGCATATTGCGGATATGTACCGATCTATGGAAATGAAGGCTGAAGAAGTAAATTGCCGGTATATTGTAAGGCAGGGAACCCTTGCCAATGAACTTTATACAGAGGCTGAAGCTGACAAGACAGACTTTATTGTAATGGGTACCCACGAAACTGATCTGTTACAATTAATGATTAATGGAAGCCACACCTGGGAAGTGATTAAAAAAGCACCCATACCGGTTTTGGCAATACCTGAAGAAGCTTCTTTTAAAAATATTAATCATATAGTTTTTGCTACCGAATACCGTAAAGGAGAGATTCCTGTAATTCATTTCCTTACAAATCTTGCCATGTTATTTGATGCCGAGCTTACTATTCTTCATGTAAGTAATGATGTTTTCTCCCTTGAATTTGAAAAGGAGATGTTTGATAGATTTAAGAACGAAGTAAAAAGCCTGATCGTTTATAATAAGTTATCGCTGCAATTAGTTCATAATAATGATCTTGTAGAAGGGCTGAATAATTTTTGTGAAAAGGCAAATGCCGACTGGCTTGTTATGTCGCACGAAAGAAGCTTATTTATAGTGAATATGTTTAACCCGGTAAGTGCTACAAAAAAGATGAGTTTTCATACGCACGTACCACTCTTAGCTGTACCTGATGCATATAAGCCAAAGCATGAAACTACGGCAACAGTATCCGGGAATGGACATACTCAAAAGGCTGATCTGTACGAAGATTTTTTCCTCTGATATTCTTGCTTAGCTTAATTCATTGACTTCTGTTTAGCCAGTTTAATTGTTTTTACATATTCCTGTACAATGCCCCAGGTTTCGTCTTTTGCACTAAGTATTAATGCTATTAACGCAAGCCCTTCTTCCTGGTTTGAAGATTGAAAATGTACTCCTTTTCTATCGAGATTTATCAATACCCACATCTCAGAGCTATTAATGATCTTATTAAGGTCTTTTGAGTTTTCCTTATTTTTTTTGGCCTTTGTTGGCATGGTAGTTGTTAAATATGAAATTCTAATTCCATTCTATTATGAATAATATGTATAATTGTTTTATCAAGTAAAAAAGATGCATAATTTTTTAAGGGCACTTGATTTTCTCCGGTAGGAGTTGCCAAAATCATGTTTTCTTTTTTATCGAGCCTTCCTGTCCTGGTGTCCGGTTCAAGCTTGTCGGAATATACGTATGCCCAGTTAAGGTAGCTTTCTCTTTGAAATAGCTTCAGCCCTTCACGCTGCGCCCATGCAATAGGTTTCCACGAATCATAAAATTCAAGCGTGTTTTCAATAGGCTTGTATATAGGGTGGGCAATAATTAAAATCTTCCTTATACCTGCTTTCTTGGTTCCGTCAATAACAGAGCGGATAGCTTTTATGTGCTCATTAGGATTTATTAATAATGGCTCATGTACACCAATAACAGCATCATGCCCTTTAACCAGGTTTTCCACATTATCTGCATTCATCATATGGCCATAAACAACCTTCAGGTCGGGATGTTTTATAACTACTTTGCTTTCATCATAAACAATTGCAGTAACTTTATGTTTCCGCCTCAGGGCTTCTGTTATCAGGCTATTTCCTGTTTTCCCAAGGGCTCCGAATATTGCCACCTTTTGTTTGCTCATTATTTTTTTGATTTTAATTTAGAAATAATAATTTTTTGTAATAAGTAACTGTAAATACTTAACCGCAAGTTAATTGTGGCCAACACTTTAAATTAATTTTTTTCTGTTAATACAGTTTAATAAAGGCTGAACAATAAAAAATTATCGGTGAACAGAAACAGGTAAAATATTTACGATAAATATTTTATTAATAGAACATTTTTTATTTGCAATAAGATATGTTAAGGAACGTTAATTAAAACATAACTGGTAAACTACATTAGTAAATTTGAAATAATGAAAAAAGCTTACACTAAATTTCAACCCCATGAAAACAAGCGCCTGCATAGTAGTTGCATCGCTGGTGTTAGCAGCCTGCAACAATTCACAACAAGAACAAAGGCTTAGAGCCTTAAACGAAAAGGATTCTGTAATGCTGGTAGAAGCCAGGGCTAAAGATTCCTCAATTTCATCCTACATCCGCTCACTTAATGATATACAGGATAACCTTGATGTAATTAAGCACCGGGAAAAAGTTATATCAGTGCAAACGGAAAATAATTCGGCCAATGGTAAAGCAGTAGCCGATATAAAAACGCTGGATAACCTGATCCTGAAAAATCACAGGGATATTGCAATGCTGGAAGCGAAGCTTAAAAAAATGAACACAAAAGATGCTAATATGGAAAAGATGGTGCTTCATTTAAATAAAGAACTTGCCGAAAAGGATAGTGATATGGTTGCTTTGCAAAACAGATTGTCACAGGCAAATTCTTCCATACAAGACCTTGCACGCCAGTTTAACGACAGTATGGCAAGTATGAATATGGAAAGGGCGGTTAATAATTCACTGACAAATGATTTGAATACCGTTTATTATGCTGTGGGAACAATGAAAGAATTAAAGAACTATGGTGTAATTGACAAACAAGGTGGCATTATTGGCCTGGGTAAAACAGCAAAATTGAAACAGGATTTCAACAGTAATTATTTTACAAAGGCAGATAAAACCAAGCTTAGCACCATACCGTTATATTCTAAGTTCTCAAAAGTAATTACTGAGCAACCTAATGCAGCCTTTAAAGTAGAGGGGACCGAAAAATCGGACTCGTTGCTGATTACCGATGCTAATGCATTTTGGAGTACGAGCAAGTATTTGGTTGTAGTGGTTAAATAAATGTGGGTTAATAAGTGCCCGGCTCCGATTTCCTTCTGCTCCCCTATAAGAGGGGAGTGGAAGGTTTCTTATTTCTAATAGTTCACTAGTTCGGAAGAATTCACCTATAAGCAGCATGTAACACTTTATGAAGCTCCAAACAACTTTATTTATTACTCAGGCCATAAAAGCCGCCCAATTCATTAATTTCACAATTTTACGCTAAGGCAGGAATACCTCATATTAACCTGAAATAGCTTATTTCAGTCTTCATACTTGCCCAATAGTATCCAAAAGCCTAATATCATTGAGTATTCTTATAGAAGAGGTATATATAGAATAATGGTGATTGTTTACCCATAACAAGAAAAAAGCACCTGTAATATATTGAATTACAGATGCTTTTGTTTTTTATTGTGATCCCGATGGGATTCGAACCCATGACCCTAACATTAAAAGTGTTATGCTCTACCAGCTGAGCTACGGAATCAAATAAAGTTTCCCTTAAAAGGTGCGCAAAGATAACAGCATTTTACAAATAGCAAATCTATTATTTCAAAAGTTTTTGACGGAATGTTACTTAGCCCATAAACAGCGGGAAAGCCTAGAATATTTTACGGTAGGTAATAAACTTTTTATAAGGCACTACTTGTAGCAATGCCACCAGCAGGTGTATCATTTTTTCATTAAAGCTGCCAATCCAGCTAATGAGTATGTTATCGTATACTTTCTTGGGTTGAATTACTTTACCTAATTCATTAAAAATAGCTGCCTCTATGCCCTTACCCTGGAATTCGGGTACTATGCCAAAAACAATACCGGTAAAGGTTTTGCAACCCTGAGTTTTCTGATACCAGAGGAATTTAAGCTTACCCCATAAGTTAAGATTGCCATGCACATAGCGGAATATTTCATTCAGTTCGGGTATAGCAATAAATACGCCAACAGGCTCATCTTTATAATACACAAACCAGCATAAATCCTCATCGAGCACCGGTTTTAGCTTGCGCATAATGGTTTTAGACCGCTCGCTTGTCAGTTCTTCAAAGTCTGTTCTTTCCGCTTTCCATGCCTTGTTATATATAATGCGGAAATCCTCGGCATATTTTTCTCCCTGGCTCTTTTTGATAGTTTCAAAACGGTAATTAGTGTCACGCATCACGCGGTCAGCAAGCCCTACCAGTCGGGGGTGTGGAGGGTCCTGAACCTTACGGAAATATATGATCTGCTCATAATTATTTACAAACCCATAATCTTCAAAAAACTTTTTGTAGTAATCAGGATGGTGATTCATAGTATAAATGGCAGGCTTATCTCTTCCTTCCGATAACAAACCCCAAAAACGGTCTTTTTCGCCAAAATTTATGGGGCCGTCCATGGCTTTCATACCCCTCTCCATTAGCCATTTTTTTGCAAGCATCAAACAACACCAATGCGGCTTCTTTATTATCAATGCACTCAAAGAAACCCATACCACCGGTTGGCTGTTCAAAGGTGTTTGCCGTTTTGTTGTTTATAAAGGCTGCTACCCTTCCAATTGGCTTGTTACTGTTATCGTATAATACCCAGCGAATACAGTCGCCATGGGTAAAATATGGGTTTTCATTCCTGTTGAACACCTCCTCAATTTCCTGGGTAATATGAGGTATCCAGTTAGGGTCGTTTTTATAGATCGAAAAAGGAATTTGAGTGAAATCCTTTATGGTGCTTTTGTCTTTTACTTCTACTAACTTCATAAATAATACTAGTCTTTAAGTATTACCGATTCTTTGCCTTTCGCCTCCAGGTTAACTGTTATATGTTCCTGCAGGGTAGTAGCTATCGATATACCTGAATAATCGGCTTTAATAGGAAACAGAGAGTGATTGCGGTCTACCAAAACAGCCACCCTTATTGACTTAACCGGAGATTGCAGAAATATCTTCATACTGTATGAAAGTATCTTACCAGTATTCAATACATCATCAACCAAAATAATAGTTTTGCCTGAAAGGTTTTCCTTCTTATCTATCGAAACTGCAGTTTCTTTCGAAGGAGTCTTTTTATTTATATTGATCTTAAGCAGGGTTACTTTAAGCGGCGATATCTTTTTAAGCGCCTGGCTTATTTTCTGGGCAAGAGCATACCCCCCTTCAACAACACCGGCAAGCACTATTTCCTTATCATCGGCATGCTCTTCATATATCTCGTATGCAATGCGGGTAATCTTCTTTTCTATCTGGCTTGCATCCAGTATTATTGTTTGCATGGCAATTAAATTTTTCTCAAAGGTAAAAAAGACAGGCGAAATAGTAAATCCTGTCTCAAACTATCTGTTGAGCTATAAATATTAACTTTGTATAAAAGGCGCAAAGCGTGAGTGCATACATAAAAGCCATAAGCTATTATTTACCCGACAACGTTTTAACAAACGAAGAGTTATCACGCCTGTTCCCGGAATATACTCCCGAAGAAATTTTCAGGAGGACAGGGATTAAGGAAAGACACTTCTCTTCCCCTGATGAAATACCATCGGATGCTGCAGTGATAGCCGCAGAGAAGTTCTTTAAAGAACATCCGGCTTGCAAAAAAGAAGATATTGATTTCCTGATTTTCTGTACCGAAATGGTTGACAGGCGTGGCCCTGCAACTGCCTGTATATTGCAAAACAGGATAGGCCTTCCGGTTACTGCAGGGGCAATAGATATTCCCATGGGTTGTTCCGGTTTTGTATATGGTTTATTGGTAGCACAGTCCCTGGTTAATTCAGGAGCAGCTAAGAATGTATTGTTCCTGACGGGTGATGCCGCCACTAAGGTAATACACCCCGCCGACCATGAGCTTAGAATGATATTTGGCGATGCCATGGCGGCTACACTTATAAGCAATAATGATAGTGGTTCTATTGGTGGTTTTGTGTTTGGTACCGATGGTAGCGGAGCTCAAAACCTGATAGTAGAAGGCTGTTGCGGAGCTGAAAAGCCCACGCGCGAATGGCTCGATAAATATGCTGATGCAGGTGGAATGGCTTACGGGAAACTTTCCATGAACGGCACTGAAATATTGAATTTCACCCTAAAGAGGGTACCCCCAATGGTAAAACAACTACTCGAAAAGGAAAAACTGGCTTTAGAAGATATAGATCTCTTCATTTTTCACCAGGCCAGTGGCTTTATGCTGGAGGTTTTACGCAGAAAAATGAAAATACCCAAGGAGAAGTTTTTTACCAATATGGAATACATTGGCAATACCGTAGCAGCAACAATTCCATTAGCTTTGTATGACGCTCTTAAGGCTGGCCTTATAAAAAAAGGAAGTAAGGTGATGATAGCAGGTTTTGGTATTGGATATTCCTGGGGAGCAACAGTTTTAACTTTTTAAGTTTTTATTATGGATATAAACGAGTTGATACAAAAACTGGAGGGAGAATTTGAAGATATTCCTAAGGGTGCACTTACTCCTTCAACTAAAATAACTGATATACAGGGCTGGGGATCTATGCATGCCCTTATTGTTATTGCCCTAATGGATGCTGAATATGGCATTACAGTTAAAGGTGATGAGCTAAGGAGCGTGCAATCGATACAGGACCTGTTTGATTTGGCCAAGAAAAAGCAAGCTGCTCTATAAAATTTAAATATAAATGGCTTTTTTCCAGGTTGAAAATATTAGTCTACGAGGAATTGCAGCTGCAGTCCCTAAGTTCGAGATATCGAATATGGACTATGATTACCTGAGTGAGCAGGAAAGAAAATTGCTTATTAAAACCACAGGAATAGAAAAGAGAAGAGCAGTAAAAGATACGGGTGTAACCACTGCCGATCTTTGCCAGGCATCTGCAGAAAAACTTCTTAATCAACTATCAATAAACAGAGAAGATATTCAGGTTGTTGTATTTGTTTCACAAACCCCCGATTACTTTCTACCCGCCAGTAGTATTATTTTACAAAACAAACTTGGTTTACCTAAAACGTGTATTGCTTTCGATATTGATTTAGGCTGTTCGGGTTACGTTTATGGGCTTTCAGTTGTAAGCACATTAATGAACCAGGCCAAACTTAAAAAAGGCCTTTTGCTTGTTGGCGATATTTCAACCGACGGCACCCCGATAGAAGATAAAAGTGTTTACCCGCTTTTTGGAGATGGAGGTACTGCCACTTTGTTAGAATATGATGAGAGTGCTGAAAAAATGACTTTCAGTCTGCAAAGCGATGGTTCAGGTTATGAGGCTATTATTGTACGCGAAGGAGCTAAAAGAAAACCATATACAAAAGAATCTTTCGACTTGGTGGATATTGGAAACGGCATAAAAAGAGCACCGCGTAACCTTGAACTGAATGGCTTAGATGTATTTAATTTCTCAGTAACCGAGGTGCCAAAAAATATTAGTGACTTTTTTCAGAAGACAGGAACAAGCGCTGAATCGTACGATTACTTTGTAATGCACCAGGCTAATATGATAATGAATGAGACCATACGAAAAAAATTAAAATTTCCCCCGGAAAAGATACCTTACTCATTATCGAAATTTGGTAACACCAGCTCTGCTTCTATTCCACTTACCATTGTATCAGAGCTTCGTAACAAAGTAAGTTCGCCTTCTTCGTTATTGCTATCGGGCTTTGGGGTAGGCTTATCATGGGGAACAGTATCATTAAAAACAAAAGGGCTCGTGTGTCCTGAACTTATTGAAATGTAAAGCATGGAAACTCCATTTCATTTAAATAATAAAACCATTCTTGTTACGGGTGCTTCTTCGGGCATTGGCAGACAAATTGCTATTTCGTGCAGCACCATGGGAGCTAAAATGGTTATCACAGGACGGGATAAAACGCGACTTAGCGAAACATTTTCTCAGCTAAAAGGCGAAGAGCATTTTCAAATGACATGCGACCTTTTAAAGGATGATGAACGCATTAAGTTTTGCGAAGCTATTCCTGTTCTTGATGGTGTTGTACATTGCGCCGGTATAGTAGCTCCTGTCCCGACAAAATATATTGAAGAGAAGCATATAAGGCAGGTAATGGGTTCTAATTTTGAGATACCAATACTGCTTACGGGGCGTTTAATGCGCAGCAAAAAAATAAAAGACAAAGCTTCCTTTGTTTTCATGTCTTCTATTTCTTCTCATTTCCCTTATAACGGTGGTTCACTCTATACCGCATCAAAAGCCGCTATTGAAGCGTACAGCAAAAACCTGGCATTTGAGAACTATACAAAAGGAATACGTTCGAACTGCCTTGCCCCTGCTATGGTTGAAACACCTATTTATGAAAAAACAAAAGAAGGCATGTATGGCGTTGATCCGGAAAAATATCCAAGCCTTTACCCTTTAGGGATTGGTAAACCCGAAGATGTTGCCAACGCAGCTATTTTTCTGCTTTCTGATGCATCTAAATGGATCACCGGTACTAATATACTGATGGATGGTGGTTATTCATTAACATTGCTTGTAAAATAGAATAATGGAGGGCAAAAACCTTAAAATATCTATTGTTGTTCCGGTTTATAATGCATCGAAGGTGCTTTATCAATTGCATGAAAGGATAGAGAAAACTTTTACTGAAAGGCAAATGGCATACCAGTTAATTTTCGTCGATGATTACTCTATGGACGATAGCTGGGAAGTGATAAAAGACATTAAAACCAAATACCCCGGAAAAGTTCTTGGTATACGGCTCGCAAAAAATTTCGGACAACATAACGCAGTGTTCTGTGGGTTCAGGTATTGTACAGGCGACTATATTGTTACTATCGATGATGACCTGCAAAATCTTCCTGAAGAAATACCGGCTTTAATAGAATGCCAGTTGCAAACCAATGCCGATGTGGTGTATGGTATTTCATCAACTTATAAAAGGCCATTGGCAAGGCAAGCTGCAAGCAGGGCATTTAAAACAGCAACACGAATTCTGTCCAGGGCAGTTGGTGAAGGTTCTTCATTCCGCTTATTGAAAAACAGCTTGGTAAAAAAGCTCATTACCCACAACCAGTATTTTGTTTTTGTAGATGAGCTTATATCATGGTATACATCAAACGTCGAGTTTGTAACTGTTACGCATCACAAGTCGCAAATAAAAAATTCGCGATATACTCCGTCAAAATTGGTGAAGCTCTATTACGAATTAGTTATCGGGTATAATGCCACCCCGCTTAAAACTATTACCGTTATGGGGCTTTTATCCTCTCTGGTTTCATTTATAGTAGGTCTTTACTTCATCTACAGAAAACTATTTTTCCATGTAAGGCTGGGCTATACAAGCATTATTGTCAGTGTTACATTTTCAGCGGGTATTATACTGTTAAGTATTGGCATTATTGGCGAACACCTCAGAAAAATGTATAACCTGCTCAATGCACAACCACAATTTTCTGTTTCCGAAGTTTTAGAGTAACCGCTGCATGATAATCCGAAAATACGGTATCACCATATCAAGGCTTAAAGAAAAAGACATAGAGCTTGTCCGGCAAATGCGCAATTCGCCGGAGATACAACGTAATATGTATTACCGCCAGCATATTACAAAGACCATGCAAAAAAAATGGTTCAAGTCAATAAACAATAAAGAGAATGGCTACTTTATTATTGAATATAAAGGCAAGAAAATTGGCCTTATTCATGGTAAGGATAATGACTATGAGAAAAGAACATCGGAAGGCGGAATATTTATCTGGGATAAAACTCATATAGGAACATCAGTGCCTGCATTGGCATCATTAATAATGGATGATTACACATTCATTATCATCAATTTTAATGCCACTTACGCCAAGGTATTAAAAGAGAATAAAACCACTATTGAGTATAATAAACTCATGGGCTATGTGCCCTGCCCACCGGTTAACGATGACAGAGGTGTGCAGTGGATGATACTGACACGTGAGAATTATTTAAAAAGAATGCGCTTATTACGTATTGCCGTTGCAAAAACCACTGGAGATGGTGAACCGCTCAGTTTCAAAAATTTTGATTTCTCCGACGATTCACCCGAAGATATGCGCCGCCTTTATTCAGGCTTGCCTCCCGATATTCAAAAACCAATTGATGATTGGGTGGCTGCAAATAGGGGCAAATAACCCTATTTTATCCGCCGATTTTCCTACCTTTGTTGTTTAACAATTACAGCATATTATGCCTTCTGCTATTGCCGCTAAAGAGGAGTCTATAGGTTCAGTACCGGTGCACATTGTATTAAAAGCTTTCGAGCTTATGTGCAATGCCAAAGCCATGACCGAAATATATGAGAAAAATGCCGCCGTTACCAGCAAATATGTTCATGCTACTTCAAGAGGGCACGAGGCTATACAAATAGCGCTGGGACTGCAATTAAAACCACAAGATTTTTTAAGCGCTTATTACCGCGACGATAGCATTTTACTTTCCATAGGCATAACTCCTTATGAGCTTATGCTGCAACTTATGGCAAAGGCAGATGATCCCTTTTCGGGCGGAAGAACATATTACTCTCACCCCAGCCTCAACCGCGATAATATGCCCAAAATACCTCACCAGTCATCGGCTACAGGTATGCAGGCTATCCCATCTACCGGTGTAGCAATGGGTATACAATATTTAGAAAAACGTGGTTTGGCAAAAGCCTATCCCGACGGTAAAGCCATAATGGCTTGTTCATTGGGCGATGGTTCTGTTACCGAAGGTGAAGTGGCTGAAGCATTCCAGATGGCGGTATTAAAAAAGCTGCCTATCCTTTATCTAGTTCAGGATAACGAATGGGATATATCGGCTACTGCCAAGGAAACCCGTGCTATGGATGCCATAGAATATGCCAAAGGCTTTAAAGGTCTTGAAACACGCAGTATTGATGGCACCGATTTTATGCGCAGCTACCAGACAATTAATGAAGTGCTCCATATTATGCGTGAAGAAAGAAGGCCGTTCCTTGTGCATGCAAGAGTGCCTTTACTCAATCACCACACATCGGGCGTGCGTAAAGAATGGTACCGCGGAGATTTGGAAGAAGCTGCAAAGCGCGATCCGTTTCCAAAATTGCGCAGCCAGTTAATTATTGCAGGATTCAATAGCGATAAGCTCAACCAAATCGAGAAAAAAGCCAACGAAACGGTTCAGCAAGATTATGACAAAGCATTAAAAGCTGCCGACCCTAAACCCGAAGATGCTTTTAAATATGACTACGCCCCTACCCCGATAACTGAAGAGAAAGGCGTAAGAGAGCCGAAAGGGAAGGATAAAACCGTGATGGTCGACTGCGCCCTTTTTGCCATACAGGAATTAATGGAAAAGCACCCGGAATGTTTATTCTATGGGCAAGATGTAGGTGGAAGATTAGGCGGTGTTTTCCGTGAAGCTGCAACACTGGCACAAAAATTTGGCGACGACAGGGTATTTAACACTCCTATACAAGAAGCGTTTATTATTGGAAGCACAGTAGGGATGTCAGCTACAGGCTGCAAACCAATTGTAGAAATACAATTTGCCGATTATATATGGCCCGGCTTAAACCAATTATTTACCGAGGTTAGCCGTTCATATTATCTTTCGAATGGAAAATGGCCGGTAAGTTCTGTTATACGTGTGCCTATCGGCGCTTATGGCAGTGGCGGGCCTTATCACTCATCCAGTATAGAATCGGTATTGACCAATATACGAGGTATAAAAATTGCTTACCCAAGTACCGGTGCCGATTTAAAAGGCTTATTGAAAGCAGCTTATTACGACCCTAACCCGGTTGTAATGCTCGAACATAAGGGCTTATACTGGTCGAAGATAAAAGGCACCGAGGATGCTAAAACTGTTGAACCCGATTCTGATTATGTAATTCCGTTTGGTAAAGGCAGAATGGTTCAGGAGGCAGACCCGCAAAGCGGACGTACTCTTTCGGTAATAGCTTATGGAATGGGAGTTTATTGGGCAAAGAATGCTGCCAAAAAATTCCCCGGTCAAATTGAAATTATAGATCTGCGTACGCTTGTTCCCTTAGATGAAGAGATGATATATACTTCTGTAAAGAAGCATAACCGTTGCCTCGTAATAACCGAAGAGCCCGTTAACAATACATTTGCACAATCGGTTGCATCACGCATACAACAAACCTGTTTCGAATCGCTCGATGCGCCGGTTACCGTTGTAGGTTCTGAAAATGTACCCGCAGTACCCCTTAACTCGATATTAGAACAAGCTGTATTACTTAATACCGATAAGGTTTCTGCAGCTATTGAAAAACTACTTGCTTACTAATTACTTATTTATGTCGTACTCTTTTTCGAAAACAAAATTGGCTCAAACAGCTATTCTAATAATGTTAGCTGGCTTTATGACAATTTCAAATACTTCATGCACATCTAATAAATATGCTAAACAAGCAACAGCATTAGACAGCCTGAACAGGTTGTTACACAAAGCAGATTCGACTCTCGCATTAATTGACACTGCCAAAATAAAGAAGTACTCTGACCATGTTATGACTTCTGTTGAGCTTATTAAAATGGCACATAAGGATAGCATGAGTGCCGGCGCTGCAACCATATTCAGAAATTATAACGCACTGCGCTGGGAGTTTGAAACCTTTTTAGGGAAACGCATAGTTATAAAAACTGAAATACATAAGTCGATGGACCAGCTTGACCACCTGAGCCACGATTTGAGAAACAACCTTATTAAATCGGATAGTGTTGCAGGTTTTTATAATGCCGAAACAAAAAGGGCAAACTTATTGCTGGAAGGTGAAAAGATGAGTGTAGACAGGTTAAACAACCAATTGCCATTATATAATCTAATTGCTCCTCAAGCCGATTCTCTCATCTCTTTGGTAAAGAACCACAAGGATATATAGTCTTTATTTAAGTTTTATTCATGCGCAGGCTGTTATTCATATTCCTATTACTCTCAGGCTTCGCGAATTGCTGCCATGCTCAAGATGAAGAGCTTGCCCAGCAGTATTATTTAGACAAGCAATATGATAAGGCAGTAATTTACTACGAGAAAGTTTATTCCAAGAGGCAATCGACTATGGTATATCACAACTACCTCGATTGTCTCGTTCAAACAAAAGATTATAAAACCGCCGAAAAGATCATAAAAAAACAAATGCGTGTCGAACCTGATAACCTTGTACTGTGGCTCGATATGGGTAAAACGTATTCAGCTGCAGGCGACGAAAAATCATCAGCTGCGGCATATGAAAAAGCCATAAAAAACTTAACTACTGACCGCGACCAGATACTTGGGCTTGGAAAGGCTTTTGTTGCCATCAAACAATATGATTATGCAATTGAAACTTATAAACGCGGCAAGAGCTTATTAAAAGATTCTTACCCCTTTCTTTTTGAAACTGCTGCCGTATACAGAGCAACAGGCAATACAGTAGGCATGACAGATTGCTATTTAGATGCACTTGTAATATCAGAATCATATATTCAAACTGTGCAGGATGCTTTACAGATAAGTGTTGGTGACAATGCCGATGATACGCAGAATGCGATTATCCGTAAGGAGCTTTTAAAGTATATTCAAAAATACAGCGACAATGATGTTTTCTCGGAACTGCTTATTTGGATGCTTGTTCAGCAACGTAATTATGCCGATGCACTTATACAGGTTAAGGCTTTAGACAGGCGCAAGCACGAAGGTGGAATGAGATTGATGGAACTTGCCAGAACATGCATTAACAATGGAGCTTACGACCCCGCTATACAGGCATACCAATATGTAATTGATATGGGCGCAAAGAATGATAACTACACCCAGGCCCGTGAAGAACAACTCAAGGCTATTTATGAAAAGCTGCTTGCTGGCGGAGAATATACTACCGAGCAATTAAAAGATATGCAAACGAAATTCAGAAAGGGACTGGATGAACTAACCCGCTATGCCGGTACAGTGCCGCTTATGACTGACCTGGCACACCTTGATGCTTTCTATTTACGCAACGATTCAGAAGCTATTGCTTTAATGAATGAGGCTATTAATTTCCCAAGTATGGCCTCTATTACCCGCGCCCGCTGCCAGATGGAGCTCGCTGATATATTAGTGGAATCAGGGCAGATATGGGAAGCATCTCTTACCTATTCGCGTGTTGAAGCTGCATTTAGGGAAGAGCCTATTGCCGATGAAGCCAAACTGAAGAACGCCACTATTTATTATTACACAGGTAACTTTAAGCTCGCCAAATTTCAATTAGACGTGTTGAAAGGAGCGACAACAAAACTTACTGCTAACGATGCTATGGCGCTCTCATTATTGATTACCGATAACACAGATGACACTACTCACTTGCAGCCTATAGAACTATTTGCCCATGCTCAACTGCTTGATTTCCGTAATGAAGAAGATAGTGTTGCCATATTACTCGATTCTGTTTACAAAATGACCGATACCCGCACCTTGAAAGAAGAGATAACCATGATGCGTGCTAAAATGGCCGAGAAGAAAGGCAAGCCAGAAGAGGCCATGAAGTTCTACGAAGAAGAAGTTAAAGAATACCCTGATGGCATGTTACCTGACAAAGCCCTTTACAATATGGCACAGCTGGAAGACAAGAAACTACACGATGTTAGTAAAGCTACTGACTACTACAAGCAGATAATCCTTAACTATCCCGGCAGCATTTATATTGAAGAAGCCCGCGAACGCTACAGACATCTTGCAAAAGACGATGCTCCTGTTCCTGTAAACTGATATTTTATTTTACTTACTGAGGTAAGTTTTCCTTGCCAATATTGCTATGGTGGCGGCTATACATGAAGAAGATTATCAGCCCGAATACCATCCAGCCTAACGCTGTTATAATAGTAACCGGGTCTTCTGAACAAACCATTGCACCGCAAACCAATATTCCGAGAATAGGCACTATAGGTACAAACGGAGTCCTGAATGGACGAGGACGATCAGGATCTGCTTTACGCATAATTATTATGCCAAGGCAAACAAGTATAAAGGCAAGTAATGTACCAATCGATGTAAGATCACCGGCAACACTTTCAGGAATAAAGGCACCAAAGAAACCAACAAATACAAAAAGAATAATGTTAGACTTATAAGGTGTTCTGAATTTAGGGTGAAGGTCGGAAAATATTTTAGGAAGCAAACCATCGTTCGACATAGAGTAGAACACACGCGATTGGCCCAATAACATTACAAGTATTACCGATGAGAAACCTGCAAGGATAGCAATGGTAACTAAGGTTGACAACCAATGCATGTGCATGTATGTATCTATGGCAAAACTTACAGAAGCTTCTTTACCTGCCTTTAAAAAGTCGGTGAAAGGAGCAACACCGGTAAGAACGTGTGCAAACAGTATATATAATATGGTGCAAACAGCCAGTGAACCAAGTATACCAATAGGCATATCGCGCTTAGGGTTCTTAGTCTCCTGTGCTGCAGTCGATACGGCATCAAAGCCTATAAATGCAAAGAACACAACAGCTGCACCGCTTAATATACCACCCCAGCCATGGCTGCGGGCGCTACCGGCGTAATCAAAAAACTTGCCATTACCTAAATCTACCGGCTTGGCATCATCTGGAATAATATAAGGAGTATGGTTAATAGGATTGATAAAGTGCCATCCTACTGCAATAAATACAAGTACAATAGAAACCTTAACAAAAACTATTATAGTATTTACTTTAGCAGATTCTGCTGTACCTCTGATAAGTAATAAAGAAAGTATCAGTAATATAAAAAGAGCAGGCAGGTTAATAATTCCATGCTCGCCCGCCGCCGAAACCGCCTCAAAAGGAGAGTGGCACAAAGCATACGGTATTTTACCGCCTAATAATTTATTCATGTATTCGCTCCAGGCTATTGATACAGTTGCTGCACCCAATGCATATTCCAATACAAGAGCCCAACCTATGATCCAAGCCACTAATTCACCCATGGTGGTATATGCGTATGTATATGCGCTACCGGCAATAGGAATCATAGCTGCAAATTCAGCATAGCATAACCCTGCGAAAAGACATCCGACAGCAGCAATGATAAACGAAATGGTAACCGCATTTCCAGCGTGTTCGCTCGCCGCTGCAGCAGTACGTACAAATAACCCTGCACCTATAATGGCTCCTATGCCCAAAGCCACCAGCGATGTAGCAGTTAATGTCTTTTTTAATCCGTGCTCATTGTTTTCAGCGTCAGCTAAAAGTTTAGTAATGGACTTTTTTCTCCAAAGTGACATAGAATAAAATTTAGGTTAGATTATTTGGCATAAAGATAGATAAGTTTTGATATTAATAAGATGTGAGGCATAAAAAACCACTTATACTATAATGGGCTTAAATTTCAGGCATTTAGCGTATTGTTGTTGCTTTACTTTTAGTAACTTTACATACTATGCGCGTTTTCTACAGACACACTGCCCTCTTATTGATTATTCTATCTGCGTTTACTCCTGGAAAAGTTAAAGCCCAGGATAAGATCACTTTTATTGCCTCCGATAAACTTATCGTTACTGCTGATCTGTACTTGGTAAGTGATACGTTGCCATATATGGTTTTATGCCACGATATAAAATCGAGCCGTGGCGAATACAAGGACATTGCAAAGAGGTTTAATAAGTTGGGATATAATTGCTTAGCCATAGATATGCGTATTGGCGGGACAAAGAATGGCGTAGAGAACGAAACAACTGCATTGGCAAAGGCAAAACACATTACCACTAAACTTCTCGATTCTCAAATTGATATTATTGCCGGTATTAACTATGCGCACGATAAAAGCCATAAAAAAGTAATATTGGTGGGTAGTGGTTTTTCTGCTTCATTGGTATTATACGTAGGCTCAACAAATTCTAAGGTATCAAGTGTATTGGCA
>JABCZW010000038.1 GCA_013289475.1 Bacteroidota bacterium | reverse complement strand
ATAGCGCGTACTTTGTTGTACGAACCGCCTAATTCAGCATACACGTTAATAAGCCCGCCTGAGTTGATCACGAAATCAGGAGCATAAATAATTCCTTTCTTCACCAATTCTTCGCCCTGTACTTTTTCATCGGCTAACTGGTTGTTGGCAGAGCCTGCTATAATAGAGCATTTCAGTTTGGTCAGTGTTTCATTATTAACGGTAGCGCCTAATGCACATGGTGCATAAATATCTACATCTAAATCATAAATTGCGTCGAGTCCTACAACTTCTGCTTTGTATGTATTAGCTACTTCTTTCAGTTTTTCCTGGTTAATATCGGTAATATAAACCTTAGCGCCTTCGTCAGTTAAATGTTTTACTAAGTGTATGCCTACGTTTCCAATACCTTGTACCGATACCTTTTTACCTTTCAGGCTATCATTGCCCCAACGTTCGTTAGCAGCAGCTTTCATACCCAGGAACACGCCATAAGCAGTAACAGGAGAAGGGTCTCCGCTGCCACCCATTGATTCAGGAATACCGGTAACGTGTTTGGTTTCCATGTGTATGTATTCCATATCGCGGCTGGTAGAACCAACGTCTTCGGCAGTAATGTATTTACCCCCTAAATCATCTACAAAACGACCAAAACGCCTCATGAATGCCTCAGACTTAATGGATTTAGCATCGCCCATAATAACCGATTTGCCTCCACCTAAGTTTAAGCCTGCAACCGAAGCTTTATATGTCATACCACGTGAAAGGCGCAATACGTCTACCAATGCTTCCTGTTCATTATTATATTTCCAAATACGGCAACCGCCAAGGCTGGGGCCAAGGACTGTGTTGTGTATGGCTATAATGGCTTTTAAACCGGTAGCGTTATCGTTACAAAAGAGTACTTCCTCATGGTCGTACTTAAACATTTGTGTGGTTACACCTCCGTCGGTTGATGGGTTTGATTTCTTAATCTCTTTAGTTTCTATCATGGCAAATAATTTTATTCGGTGGAATATCGTTAATTTTGCGTTCTACATTGTATAACCTGGAATCAAGAGCAGGGCAAAGTTATATTAATTTTAACACCTGCCCAAAAAAACCGGAAAGCTAAGTTTGAAGCCTTATTAATGTGGACTAGTTAGTATAAATAATAGACAAAAAAAGCAGTGAAATCTCTCTTATACTTAAATAAATACCTGTTCAAATACCGCATACGCTTAGTGGCTGGTTTACTGTTTGTTATATTGTATGCCTGGTTTAGTGTTTATTCTATTCCGTATGCCGGTGAAGGTGTTGATTCGGCAAGTTCAATTATAGCAAAGCTAAACCATAATCAACCCGTTGATGTTGGTCTGCGGAACCTTCGGAATAATGTATTGATATTCTTGGGTATGAATTTAATTGCCGGGGTGTTCCTTTTTCTTACCCGCCAAACCATTATTGTAACATCGCGACTTATTGAATTTGATTTAAAGAATGAAGTGTTTGAGCATTACCAAAAGCTCGATACTGCTTTTTACAGGCGTAATAATACAGGTGACCTTATGAACCGTATCAGCGAGGATGTTAGCCGTGTACGTATGTACCTTGGCCCTGCCATTATGTACACCACCAATACAATTTCGCTGGTTACATTTACACTTATTGTAATGTTTCAAACCAACATAAAGCTTACGCTGTGGGTGTTGTCTCCCATGCCATTACTTTATATATCTATATACTATATAAGCAGCCTTATAAACGAAAAAAGCACCAATGTTCAGCGCCAATTGTCAATATTATTTAGTAAAGCACAAGAAACCTTTTCCGGTATAAGGGTTATAAAGTCTTACAGGTTAGAGAAAATGCTTTCCGATGAATTTGATAAGGAAAGTGAGGTATATAAAGAGCGTAATATGAATCTTGCAAAAGTAGATTCATTGTTTCAGCCTGCTATGATGGTTTTGGTAGGGCTAAGCACTGTAATAATATTATATGTTGGTGGGCGCGATGTTATAAAAGGCACACTGGTTTTAGGATACATTGTTACCTATATGCTCTATGTGTCGAAGCTCACTATGCCTATTGCCAGCCTAGGTTGGATAACTTCACTGACACAACGTGCAGCTGCTTCGCAAACACGTATAAATGAGTTTTTGAATACCAAGCCTACTATTGCAAGCACCAGTAAAGAAGAAGTTGTAATAAGCGGAGATATCGAATTTGATCACGTAACATTTGTGTACCCCGATTCTGGAATAAGAGCACTTGATGATGTATCGTTTACTATTAACAGGGAGAAATCGTTGGGCATAGTCGGTAAAACAGGTAGCGGAAAATCAACCATTACACAACTTATTTGCAGGATGTATGATACTACCGAAGGCAGTATTAAGATAGATGGAAAGGACGTGAAAAACCTGCCATTGTCCTCTCTCCGCAGGCAGATTGGCTATGTACCCCAGGAGGTATTTTTGTTTTCAGATACTATTGCAAACAATGTTTCATTCTCGGTAACTGAGAAGGGAGTAGATAGAGATAGGTTAAGAGAGCGGGTAGTAAAAGCCTCGAAGGATGCAGCTATTTACGATAACATCATGGAGTTTAAAGAAGGCTTTGAAACCATGGTAGGTGAGAGAGGTATTACACTTTCGGGCGGACAGAAGCAGCGTATTTCAATAGCTCGCGCTATGCTTAAGGCTCCGAATATTATTATGTTCGATGAATGCCTTTCGGCAGTAGATACGAATACCGAACAGGAAATATTACTGAACATACACAGGTTAATGCTCGGCAGGACAACCATTATTGTCAGCCATCGTATATCATCGGTAAAAATGTGCGATAATATATTGGTGCTTGATAAGGGTAGGGTTACTGAATATGGAACCCATGAACAGCTAATTGCACAAAAAGGCCACTATTACGAAATGCACGAAATGCAACTCACGGAGGAAATTACGAATTAATGAGGCGTATTCTTCTTCTGTCAGACACGCATGGCTACATTGATGATGCCATTTGCAAGTACGCCGAACAAGCTGATGAAATATGGCATGCAGGCGATATCGGAACCATTGAGGTCTATGACCGGCTTTCGAAAATAAAACCGGTAAGGGCAGTACATGGTAACATTGACGGAGAAAAGATTCGTAAAGTCTGCCCCAAGAACCAACGCTTTATGTGCGAAAGAAAAGATGTGTGGATAACGCACATTGGAGGATATCCGCCTAATTACACCAGCTCGCTAAAGATTGCTTTGCTGCAAAAACCTCCGCATATATTTATCTGCGGCCATTCGCATATACTTAAGGTCATTTACGATAAGAATCTGAATATACTACATCTTAACCCGGGTGCGGCAGGTAAAGAAGGGTTTCATAAGGTGCGTACCATGCTGCGCTTTGTTATTGACGGGGATAACATAAAAGATATGGATATCATTGAGCTTGGGCCGAGGGCAACGCTTCAGTAAATTATTTTAGAGCAAAATATTCTTTCATTCGTCTTAATACTAAATACTAATTCATGAATTTTCTCTCCGGGGCAGTACTTGTTGTTGGTGCATGGGCTATTATCAATGGCATTTTGCACGACATATTTGTATTGCGCTCCGAACATGGTAAAGTATATGACCGGAACCTATTGCGTTTGCTTATGGACGGTCATATACTTATTACCTGTGGTGCAGTCCAAATGCTTGCATATAGTGGCATTGAAGAACATGCTAACTGGGCGTACTATATGGCCGGAATAACAAGTTTAAGCCTTGTTGTTTACTGCGCCATGATATGGCCTTTCTTAAAATCTGTAGTTACAACAGTTGTAAATTTAGCTTTACTTGTGTTGCTGGTGACAGGTTATTTAAGCAAGTAACGATTTATACTCGCTGTGTTTTCTAGAATAGTCGAGTATATAAGGACACAGAATAACGACCTTTAAATTATTGGCTTTAGCATATTCAAATCCGTGTTTTGCCATTTCAGCAGCAATGCCTTTTCCTCTGTGTTCTGGCGGAACATAGTTGCCTATAAATGTTATTACATTACCCGATATTGAATAGTTCTCATAAGCAGGCTTACCATTAAGGTCAACTTCAAACCTGCCGGCTTCTGTATTATTTATAATAGTGTAACTCATTTTACTGAGGTTATTTGTTGGGTAATTTATCCCATCCATTTGGCGGTGCAGCTACTGAATTGTCAGCAACTGTGTAAATAGATACTCCGGATTCAGGATAGGAAGGAGGGAAGGAGATGTAGTATTTTTTCCCAATATCATCTTTAGTTAAAAAGTCCTCGAATACAAATCCATGGTACTTAACCATGTTATAGCTAAAGTCAATACTTGCTTTGTATTTATCGGCTTTTTCAATTGTAGCAATAGTGTATCGTGTACCCGGAATAATGTCCCAACCTTTGGCAGGCGCCGTAGTTATACTATCAGGCACTTCAATGGGCAGCATTCTGTCGTGGGTACTGTCTTCGGTAGAATAAATCACATAATACCTTTTAGGGACTTTAAATATTACGTGAGCCTGGAAGCTATTGTAAAGCTTTGTGGTGCCAATAGTATAGTTAAAGTATATATATGTTTCTTCTGAATTATGGTTCCTTACATTCTTAGCATCTGTGGTTATTCCAATGGTGTATTTCCTGTGTTGCTCAATATTAAAACGCAGCTTATCGCCTTCTGTATAGTAGTTTCTCTGCGAACGGATGGCTATGATTAAAACTGTCGGAATGGCTGCTATACTTGCGAGGCCACCAATAAGCCGGAACAGGTTAACCCAAAAATTACTTTTTCGCGGGGCAAGATTAAGATCAGGTATATCGGTGGAACTCATATATCAAATATAGCTTAATTCTGTTCTTCATCTTTTGCTCATTTTATCGTCACAGAATCTTCATTCTGCGGGCATACCTTTGTCTTAGTTTTAACCAATAAACTAAACGCCATGAAACTCTCAAAATTGTTCTTTACAGGTTTAATGTTCGCAGTATTAGCAATTACACCATTTGCCGCAAATGCCCGCGATGGCCACGATGTTCGTAACGACCGCAAAGATATACGCCATGATGAGCGTCATCTTGCCCGTAACGAAGCACAGCGTAACCGTGCCATAAAGAATGGCCACCCTAATGTTGCTGCCCACGATGAAAGAAAAGTACAGCATGACAGGAAAGATTTGCGTCACGATCGCAAGATATACGTCACGACAGAAGGAGCTAATTAAAGCATCTCTCGCTGGATAAAACCCTGGCCTGTAAGCCGGGGTTTTATATTTCCCAGGCAATAAGGTTCTTCACCTCATTAACAGAAATAGGTTTTTGTTCTTTTAATAGGGCAGGCTCATATTCGCTTTTCAAATAATCTATGGCAGGTAACAGCCATTTGCTGCTTTCATTATTAAGCGAATCAACCAATAAAGAGATTTGATAAAGAGAGGTAAGTTTTTCGAGGAATGGTTTTGCTGTGGCTTCCATTTCATCCTGGGGTAGGGCAGCCAGTCTTTTAGGGAATGCTGCAAGCGTTTTTAATTCTTCAATTATCCAACTGCTATGCTGCTTGTTCTTTGCAGCGCTATTGCTTATTTCTTCACACAGTACTTCAAAGCCTTTGGATTTTGCCATGGCACGCATCATATCTAACACAATAATATTGCCCGATCCTTCCCAAATAGGTGTAACCATTACATCGCGCATTATTTTGGGTACAAGTGTATCTTCTATATAACCAAGCCCACCCATAAGCTCCATACTTTCGCGGGTAATATAAACACCGGCTTCGGCTGACCATTTTTTTGCCATGGGGTTTATAAGTCGGAACAATTCACGTTCTCTTTCATTGCCACTATCCGCAAGGTCGAGGGCCTTTATGGCTCTCCACACCAAATAGAAATTAGCTACATGCAAGGAACCAAGTTCAGTCAGTTTTGTTCTTATTAATGCATGTTCTAAAATATCTTTCCCGAATGTTTGCCTATAGCTTAAAAACTGGTAAGCCTCTATCAATGCCCTGCGGCCACAGCTAAGTGCAGCAACAGAATTATACAGCCTGCTGACATTCATCATTTCGGCCATTATCTTAAACCCACCCGATTCTTCACCCACCAGTTTGCCAATAGTATCGGTCAGCATACATTCTGAACTTACCATAGAACGCATACCAAGTTTATCTTTTATTCGTATAACATCAATAGGGTTTTTAGTGCCATCAGGCAAATGTTTATCTATTAGGAAAATAGATAAGCCTCTTGTCCCGGCAACACTTTCATCGGTGCGCGCAAGGGCAAAAATAAAATCGGCATTGGTGTTACTGCAAAACCATTTTTCACCATTAAGTTTGTATAGCTTATCCCGGTAATGTGTTGCAGTAACAATATTGGCACCAACATCTGAACCGCCCGCCTTTTCGGTCAGGAACATGGCACCCGTAAACAATTCTTCAGGTGTGGATGTATAAACTTTGGGTAGAATTCTCTTTTTATCTTCTTCATCGCAAAACATATCAACCAACCTTGCACCGGCATCGGTCATACACAAAGGGCAGTAGAGGCCACTTTCGCTCATGGCATATAAATAGCCGGTACTAAAGCCAAGTCTGTTTCGTTCTTCGCTGAATTTCTTTCTGAGTGTAGGTTCCCATTTAATTCTGAACATCTCCGATTCTACAGATATATCCCTTAGTTTCCAGTAAGCATCGTTGAATTTAAAATCATTGATTGTTTCTCCGTGTGCATTCCGTTTTACGAGTTCAGGGCCGTTTTTATCTGCGGTCAATGATAACTCATTCATCCTGCCTGCAGATTCTTTGCCTTGCTTCTCCAGTTTATCGTGCATATAACTTAGGCTATCCTTGGAAAGGTTGTGCTGCAAATAATTCCTGAGTATCTTATCGCTTTGGTAAAAGTTCGTGCTGGTCTTGGCATTCTCTTTCAACACCCTGTTTTTATGGGCAGGATATGTAGCAGGTTTTGCAGTTTCAGGCTTCATTATGGAGATAAGTTATAGTGTAAAGCTAAGTATTTTAGCTCTATTTGATGCTGTACACCACTTTCATCTCATAACGCAGTTTCATGTCTTTAAATGCTGCCGTATTGACTGTGCTTCTGTTTGCGCTTTCATCGGTGCTTACGGCATTTGATAAGTTACCAAATCCACCACCATAATAACCATAGTAAGAAGGGTAGTTATACTCTACAGGTTCAATTTCGGTTATGCTTATTGCCTGGCCGCGTTCTTCTCCAATGCTTGTCAAAAGCATATCTGCTTTTTTCTGTGCTGCCTTCAGCGCCTGTATTTTAAGGCTATCGCGGTACTGCCTCATATTGCTGTTGTCAAATTTCTGTATTTGAGCAGAGGAGACATTCAGTGAATCGCCATCATTCAGTAGCTTCTCAATGTTTTCCGGCTTGCCAATTTTTATAATAAAGGTTTTGGTAGCAAAGTAATTGTCGTGTTTATGCCTGTAGTAGTAATCGTAATAATAGTAGTCGTAGTTATACATCGATGCATTTTCAACCTGCACATCTTCTTTCTTTATTCCTATAGATTCTGCCTTCTTCATCAGCTTTGCTTCCATATCGGGCATGGTTACTTTAAGCTTTCCATGCATGTATTCGGTTAATGTAACTCCGTAGTACACTTCATCAGGTGTTACTTCCTTTTCGGCACTGCCTGTAACCTCAATGGTTCTGCTTATGCTGTTTTTGTGGTCGTGATGGCAAGCGCCCAACATTAAGGCAATTGCGGGGATAAGTAATATGTGTGTTTTCATGCGACGGATATTTTTCACCAAATATATAGTTAGCCTTTAGCGAAACAATGGCGACAAAATTATTTTAAGCTTTTTTAACGAATTGCTTACCCATAGATTCCTCACTTCGCTGCGCTACATTCGGAATGACAGATTGATAAAGTTTTTGAGGGAGGAGGTATGTGGGCGAAGCCCACATACCTCCTCCCATAACCTATGCAATAACTATTGTCATTCCGAATGGAGTGAGGAATCCTGCAACTTATTGAATAATACAGTTAAAAAAAGCCCAACAAATAACGATACCCTTTAAATTTAATTGTGATTAAAATGGCAGTAAAAAAAATAAAAATGCGACATACCATTATTAACATTCATCCTGTTAATTACTTATATAGAATAACATTTTTTGAGGCATTTCAAAAACCTACCTTTGTTGAAATTATAAAAAAGCCGTGCAAAATCACATTAAAGAACCCTTCCTTATAGTGCTACTGGTAGCGGGAATGCTCACTTTATTGTCATTTGTCCCAACTGGATTTACTGTTTTTGGAGTTGACCTGAAGCCTGTTACCATGTTCTCTGATATTATACCAAATGAAGATGTACAAGTTAAAAAAGATGATCCGGGCAAGCCTGTTGTAAAACCTTTGCCCGTTGGCTTTAAGGATAAAGACTCACTGCATTTTAAAACCGGGTATTACCCGATTGAGGAGTATTGCAGACAAGATAACCTGGCTGTGTTTTATAATGCTTTGCTGCACGCTAAAAAGAAAAAGGTTCACCTGGCTTACTTTGGCGATTCGATGATTGAGGGTGATATTGTAACACAGGATCTGCGTGCCATGCTGCAAAAGAAATTCGGAGGCAGGGGAGTGGGGTTTGTTCCAATCAAGAATTTTGTTCCGGGTTTTCGCCAATCGATAAAGCAAAGCTTTGCCGATAACTGGACTGCCTATACAGTAATAGAAGACAGGCAGGCATCGATACCATACGGATTAAACGGTGAAGCCTTTATTCCCAATATTACAGGTGATGGTAAAAACGCTGCCAGCTGGACCACTTTTGAAGGTGTAAAACAATCGGCAGGTTTGGATAGTTTCCATATTGTAAAACTTTATTACAGCAACCCGGCTAATGCTGATGCCAAGGTGTATGTAAAGAAGGACGGAGGTTCAACAACAACTCTTTCTCTGGCTAATGGTGGGGGATTAAAAACACTTACACTGAATAAAGGGGCTTCGATACATTCAATACAAATGACATTCACCACCAACGATAAGGTATACATCTACGGTGCCGCTTTTGAAGACAGTACCGGTGTATATGTTGATGATTTGGATATGCGTGGCTCATCGGGCCAGCAATTATCGGTAATTGATGATGGCATTATGCAGGGATTTGAGAATGATTTGAATATTAAGTGCTGTGTATTGCAATACGGTATTAATGTGGTGCATGGCGGAACAACAAAGTACAGTTATTACACCAAGGGATTTGGTTCAACCATAAACTCATTAAAAAGCAAACTTCCTAATTGCGGAATACTGGTAAACTCGGTTAGCGACAGGGCCGTTAAGAAACACGGTGGCTATGAAACAATGCCCGAAATACATGATTTTGTGGATGTGCAGCAGGATATAGCCAGGCAGACCAATACGGCATTCTGGAATTTGTTTAAAGCAATGGGTGCCGACAGCAGCATGATAAACATGGTAAACTCTGATCTGCCATTGGCCAATAAAGATTACACCCACTTTAAACCTATGGGCGGAAGTTATATAGCAAGCTACTTCTATTATTCAATGCTGTACGATTACGAGAAATATGAATGGGAATATACGCACAACAATAAGAATGAACGCTCGTAAACTATTCGTAATACTTTTATTTACGGCTATGGCAATGGTGTCGGAGGCTCAGACGTATAACTACAATAATTATTCCTTTATCAATTCCGATATTGATACTATCAGCTATGATTCGGTGGCACTGAAATCTTTCTTTGTTAAACTGAAGGAACTGAAAGAAGGCAAGCGCAAGAATATTGTTATAGTACATATTGGCGATTCTCACCTTCAGGCCGATTTTTTTACCAGTTGGGTACGCCAGCATTTGCAACAAGATTATGGCAACGGTGGCAGGGGATTGATATTCCCTTACCGTGTTGCAGGCTCTAATGAGCCAACCAATTACCATTCTTCATCAACCGGAGACTGGAAGGGCAGAAGGTGCGTGATGATGAGCCCGTCATACATACCAATTGGTGTGGCAGGCTTTGGCTTAAAGGCCGAAGATTCGGCAGCCAGCCTGAAAGTAAATATTAAGAACGGGGATAATTTAGATTATTCATTTACTAAGATGACCTTGCTCCATGATAAGGGCCCCAAATGTTACAATTGGGTGGTGTTTACATCAAACGATTTTAAGGATTCTGTTGTAATAAAAGATACAGGCAAGCAATATGGCGTAGCCATGGATAATGTAAACTTTAAGGACACTATGAGCTCGTTTACTATGTGTACGCAGCAAAGCGATACCGGGCAGAATGAAGCCATGATATTTGGAATGATACTGAGCAACGATAAACCGGGAATCATATATCATACCATTGGTTCGAACGGTGCACGGTACACCGATTATACCCATTCGCAATACTTTATGCAGCAATTGGGCGCACTTAACCCCGACCTGGTTATTATTTCACTGGGAACCAATGAGGCCTATTCAAAGCGCTTTAACCCCGATTATTTTGAGAGCGATATGGATACTATGCTGATAGGTATAAAACATGTTGCCCCGACTACCGATATTCTATTAACAACGCCCAATGATGCTTACCGCGGCCACAGGTATAAAAATGCCGATATAGCCGATGCCGTAGTAACTATTAAAAGAGAAGCCAAGAAGTACCATGCTGCTTACTGGGATTTTTACCACATAATGGGTGGTTACGGCTCGATGCAGAAATGGTACAGTAAGCATCTTAGCCAGAGAGACCATGTACACTTTACAGGAGGTGGGTACACCATACAAGCCGAATTATTTTATGACGCTCTTCATAAAACTATAACCGATGGATTGGAAAGGCTTGCTCCATAACATATTGCATTTGCTTACATATAATCCTAAAGAGCCAATGCTCTTTAATACGGCATTGTTTGTATATGTGTTTCTGTTATTGCTTTTCTTTTACCAGTTTGTTTACCATCGCACTCGCCCTCGTGTTCTTTATCTTACCCTATTCTCATTGTTTTTCTATTATAAGTCTGGTGGCTTGTTCTTCCTCTTGCTTATAAGCTCTACCGTTATAGATTTTAACCTTGCCAAATGGATATACAACTCTAAGACCAAGGCAAAGAAGACAGCCATGCTTATCGTCAGTCTGGTGGTTAACCTTGGTTTGTTGTTCTATTTTAAGTACACCAATTTCTTTATTCAAACCGTAAATGATCTTCACCTCGGGCATTTAGACCCTGTAAATGTTATTCTTCCTGTTGGCATATCATTCTATACCTTCCAGGTACTTAGCTATACCATTGATATATACAGAGGGCAATTAACCCCGTCAGATAGTATCCTCGATTTTGGCTTCTATATCTGTTTCTTTCCTCACCTGGTAGCAGGGCCAATTGTAAGAGCGGTAAACTTCTTACCTCAAATTCATAAAGACATTGTATTGAGTAAGGAAGAAGTAGGGCAGGCCTTGTTCCTTATTATAACAGGGCTTATAAAGAAGGCTGTTATATCTGATTATATAAGTGTGAATTTTGTGGATAGGGTATTTGATAACCCAGCACTTTATTCTGGTTGGGAGAACCTGATGGGTGTTTATGGTTATGCCATGCAGATATATTGTGACTTCTCCGGTTATTCTGATATGGCAATAGGTATAGCTTTATTGCTGGGTTACCGCCTGGGTATTAACTTCGATCTGCCTTATCAATCTGCAAGTATTACGGAGTTCTGGAGGCGCTGGCACATATCGCTTTCAAGCTGGCTCAGGGACTACCTCTATATACCATTAGGTGGTAACCGTAAGGGAAAGGTTCGCCAATATGTAAACCTGATGGTAACAATGCTATTGGGTGGCCTATGGCATGGTGCATCATGGAACTTTATATTTTGGGGGCTTTTACACGGGGGCGCTTTGGCATTCGAAAAGCTGAAGGACAGCATTATTAAAATACCCAAGAACTTCTTTACCCGAACCGTAGGGGTAATACTTACATTCCATTTTGTATGTTTTTGCTGGATATATTTCCGTGCTAAAACATTTACCATTGCCAACCAGGTAATATCACAAATATTTACCCAGTTCCATATATCGGTGGCAGGGCAGTGGGTAGCAGGCTATACCTATGTGTTTGTATTAATGCTTGCGGGTTACCTTGCTCATTTTATCCCCAAAAGCATTCATACCCTTACCGAAAACAAATTAACGCAGGCCCCAATATTTATAAAATCGTTAATAATTGTAATGGCTATATGGCTGGTTATACAAGTTAAATCATCAGATATTCAGCCATTTATATACTTTCAGTTCTAGTATAGGTATAGGCCTGAAAATATATTTCATCTTCATTATTTCTTCATTTTCGGTGTATAGTTTTGCTCTCATAAACTAACCAATAAACTTAACTGTTATGAAACTCACAAATGTAATCGCTACCGGTGCAATCCTCGTAGCAATCGCTTTCTCTCCGGTACTTGTAAATGCACAAGACAAAAAGGCTGATGTAAAGCAAGACAAGAAAGAAGTCCGCAAGGATGAAGACAAAAAGGCTGCTGATGTAGCAAAAAGGAACCGTGCTGAAAAGAACGGACATCCTAAAGAAGCCGTAAAAGACGAAAAGAAAGTTCAAAAGGATAACAAAGACATCCATAAGGATCGTAAGGAAGTAAAGAAAGACGAAGGCAAGAAATAATTTTCAATTTCTTTCGCTGGAAAGTCCCGCCCAAAAGCGGGACTTTTTTATTGTTATTAACTTAACCGATTTAGATAGTTGATAAAAATCATCTTTCAGGATTTGGAAATGGAGGCCATACTTCATACATTTGTATTATAATCAATCCCTGACCTATGAAAAAAGTTACCTTATTTGTTATGGCTGCACTGGGAGCCAATGGCCTCATTGCGCAAACAACAAATTCTACTACAAGCTCGGTATATATGCCGTGTAATAGTTTTTATGAAACTATCCCTTTAAGGGATATGCCTGCCCAAACTGATGAACAGAGGGCATTGGCTGTTATTAATAAAGCAAAACTGGAGGAAATAAGAGAGTCGAAAAGGCCTCAGTTTCCCCATTTTACCAAAAGAGCCGAAAAGGCGGACCCTATTGCCCAGACTACTGATGGTACCAAAGCACTAACGTCTCCAATTGTAAACTTCGATGGTGAAACAGCAGGTGGCTCTTGCCCTCCTGATCCATGCGGAGCTGTTGGGCTTACCCAATACGTACAGTCTATTAATTCATCATACCAGGTTTTTAATAAAACCGGAACGGCGCTTACCTCTGTAATTGACCTTGCTTCTCTTTTTACTGCAATACCAGGTGATGATGGCGACCCTATAGTGCTGTACGATAAGTTTGCCGACAGGTGGTTTATACAGGAATTCAATGCAAGTAATTCTCCTTATGGCTTTTCTGTAGCTATTTCAAAAACAAGCGATGCGACAGGAGCTTATTACGTTTATAATTTTTCAAACGCTACATGGAACAGCCAGTATCCTGACTACCCTAAGCTTTCGGTATGGACCGACGGATATTACATGACGGGCCAGTTTTCTCCGGAAGGTGTTGTGGTTTTAGACAGGGCAAGAATGCTTGCAGGTAAATCATCTGCAGGTTTAATATTAACATCTACACCGGCTTCTCCTGGCTATTTTGGAGGCAATAACAGTTTATACAGTTCTGCTAAAACACTCGATTGCGATGCTTCTGCGCTTCCTCCTTACGGAACACCTAATTACCTGGTTTTCTTTCAAAACGTAGCTTCAGGTGGATATAGCGATATTATATATTTCTATAAACTGGTGCACGATACTGCTGCAAAAACACTTACCATTACCAAATGGGATTCTTTAACACCATCTACATTCAGCGCATATTTTACCGGAGGCACCGAAAAGGAAATAAGCCAGCCCGGTTCAGCAAAGAGCTTGGATGTACTGGATGGCACATTTAATTTCAGAGCTCCTTACCTGAAGTTTACAGGATATAATTCAGTTGTGCTTTGTAATACCGTAAATACTGGTAGCTTAATTGCCGGTATACGCTGGTACGAAATAAGGCAGGATCCAAGTACCCTGCATTTCTCTATTTATCAGCAAGGCACTTATGCCCCTGCCGATGGTGCAAGCCGCTGGAATGGAAGTATTGGAATGGACCAGGATGGAGATATTGCAATTGAGTATTCAGTATCCAGTGGATCTATATATCCAAGTATACGCTATACCGGACGTATGTTTGCCGATGCTGCAGGCACCATGACTGGAACAGAAATGACAGCTATTGCAGGTACATCACCGGCAGTAAATTGTGGTAACCGCTGGGGCGATTATTCTGAAATGACCCTTGACCCAACTGACAATGTTACCTTCTGGAACACGAATGAATATGATAAAGGCGGTAACGAAGGCAGCAGAATATTCTCATTCAAACTGGCTTCTGCTGCTGGTTTTTCCAACCCTATAGACCTTGCTCAATTTAAAGTTTACCAAAACGGCGGGTATATAAATGTAACTGCTACCACACTTCCATCAAATGATGATGTGCAAGTTGATCTGTTTGATATTGTTGGTAAACAAATTAGCGGAAGCACTATTAAGCCTGCGGCTAATGCAATAGATACCAAGGTGCCGGTTAATGGCCTTGCAAAAGGCGCTTACCTGGTAAGAATAGGTAACCTTAACTACCAGAGAGTTTTTAAAGTGATTGTAAATTAATAATAATTAATACTCATAAATAGCCCTTCTGTGGAACTATACAGAAGGGCTATTTTTTTCTAAGTATATGAAAACACTAATAAGTTTAAGCCTGTTGTTTGCAGTAACAATATGTGCCGCACAGGAAAGGAAAGATACTGTAAAGGTTAAAGAGGAAGACAGGCCGGGGCCTATTGCAACAGGTAAGGTAATGCACAGGAGTAATAAAAACTGCCCCACTGTTATTGCTGTTGTAAGGCCTACGGAAAAAGACACTTTGTTCTTTTTGCCTATTGGTACAGGTTTTGAAGGGTTCGACAAACCGGGTATTACCGTTACATTCAAATACAGAAAATTGATGATAAAACAACCATTGGGCTGCACAGGCATTCCTGTAAATGTGTGGGATGTTAAAAAGGCAGTACCCATGAGGCATAGGAAGAAATCTTCTGCCGCTAAATAACTCTTGTTTTTAGGCTATAAATAGTATAATATTGTATAATAATACCTTTTTAATGAGAAAAATCTCCCTGTGCTTTTCTCTTTTCATTTTAGTTTTTTCCTCCAACTGTTTCGGGCAGAATTGGGTGAAGATGATGCAGAACCCGAACGTGAATGTGCGCGATGTTCAGAAAGCGTTCTACAAATGGTATGATGAGTATAAGAAAGGTGGGAAAGAAAATGATAATAAAAGTGAGGATGCAAGTATAGAATTATTTAAGCGCTGGGAGGAATATATGGTGCCACGTACATACCCGAGCGGTAAACGAATCAATCCGGTGCAGGTTGCAACCGATAATGAGAATTACAAAAACTCACATGCAGCTAATTCCACTATGGCTACGGCCAACTGGACTTATGGCGGGAATAACACCGTACCCACGAATGGGGGAGATGGCAGGGTAAACCGTTTTCATTTTTATCCCGGTAACCCCAATGTAATATTTGCATGCACTCCTTCAGGCGGGCTTTGGAAAAGCTCTAACGGAGGCGGTAACTGGGCAACTTATACCGATAACCTCGGTGACCTGTCGGTTTGTGATATTGCTTTCGATCCTCATAACCCGAATATAATGTATATGGGTACAGGAGATAATGATAACCCGGGCTCTGGTACTCCAACTACCATTGGTGTTCTGAGGTCAACCGATGGCGGTAACACATGGAAAACAACAGGAATGAAATACACATTAACCTATTCGGGCCAGTATTATATGGTGGTAAATGAATTACGGATAAACCCCGATAGCGGTAATATTATTTGGGCGGCCAGCAGTTTTGGTTTATGGAAATCGGCCGACTCAGGAGTTACATGGAAAAATATGCTTAACGATGATATAAAGAGCCTTGAGTTTCAACCTTTCAATTCATCTGTAATGTATGCAGGCGATTATTCGGGTGTTTTCTATCGCTCTGCTGATGCGGGAAAAACTTTCAAGCAAGTTACTAAGGGATTACCAACTTCCGGCGCAGCTCGTATGTCAATTGGTATTTCCCCGGCCGACTCAAATCGTGTATATGTACTAGCGGAGGATTCTACTTATTCGGATTTTCACGGGCTTTATATGTCAACTGACAGGGGACAGACTTTTAAATTACAATCTAGTCCTTCAATAGGCTCGCCGAATATTATAGGGTACTCTAACACAGGCTCCGATTCAACCGGGTTTGGCTGGTATTCCTTGCCGATAGCAGTATCTCCAACCAATGCCGATACAATTTTTGTGGGCGGAGTAAACATCTGGATGTCGAACGATAAAGGGGTTAACTGGGCGCTTAAAACACAATGGTATGGTAGTGGTGCCCCATATATACATGCCGACCAGCACGATATAGAATTTGCCCCGGGAAGCAGTTCTTCCATATATGCAGCATGCGACGGTGGAGTTTTTAAAACTACAGATGCCGGAACTACATGGAATGATTTTAGCAACAACCTTGAAATAGGCCAGCTATATAGTCTTGGACTTTCGGCATTAACTCCCGGACTTTCCATAAGTGGTTGGCAGGATAATGGAACCAATGTTTCTGTGCCTTCCTGGAATCAGGTATATGGAGGTGATGGCGAAGTATGCTTTATTGATTATACGAATGATAATGACATATTTGTTTCCTACCAGAATGGCGCATTATATTATTCAACCGATGGTGGTGTTAATTTTAATTCTGCCACCACAGGTATTACCGAAACAGGGCCGTGGACAACAAGATGGTTGCAGGATCCTCAGAATCCGTCAATTTTATATGCAGGTTTTATGAATGTATGGCAATCGCCAGATATGGGAAATACATGGACACAGATGAGCTCATGGGGCACTTCTTATATTTCAGCATTGACGGTGGCTCCATCCAATAACCAGTTTATATATGCAGCTCAATCCGACTCATTGTTTTTAAGCTATAATGCCGGTGTTACCTGGACAAATATAAATGGTACATTGCCTTTTAATTCTGCTTACCTTACCGATATTGCTGTTGATCCCACCAATGATTTAAAGGTTTGGGTAACTTTTTCGGGGTATACAGCCACGGCCAAAGTTTACTACACAGCTAATGGTGGTGCCACATGGACCAATTTATCTGCAGGGTTACCCAATTTGCCGGTTAATACGGTTGTCTACCATCCGGGCAGCCCTGATGGAGTTTACGTGGGAACTGATTTAGGGGTGTATTACCGGGATACTATTTTGAATAAGTGGGTAAGTTACAATAAGGGTTTACCAAATGTGGTAATTGATGATTTGTCAATCTATTCGCCTGATAACACATTAGTGGCAGGCACATTTGGAAGGGGAGTGTGGCAAACACCAACTTATGTTGCTGTGGGGATAGATCAAATATATTCTTACAATAATCTCAGTGTATATCCTAATCCGGTTAGCGATAAATTAAATATTAGCGCTAAAGTTGCTAGGCCCGGTAACTATACTGTTAGTATTGTAAATGTGTTGGGGCAAACAGTTTACCAAAACAATGTTTTTATATCCGGTAATTATAAATTGGGTATTGATGTTTCTTCTTTTGGTAAAGGAATTTACATACTTACTTTAAAAGGCAAAAACACTGAAATAGAGAAGAAAATAGTAATTAATTAGAATGTATCTGAAAGTCTTGATTATTAACAAAATATGACTTTTATCAACATTTGTAACTAAAGTTCATAATAAGCGTAACAGATGGGACTATTACGCAAAAACCGCATAAACAATGAGTAAAAGAATACTATTAACCACATTAACATTTTTATCCTTCTTTTTCATGACAAATGCCCAGAACAATTGGGCAAGTATGATGAGAAACCCGAAGGCGAATGTGCATGATGTGCAAAAGGCATTTAACCAATGGTATTCAAGCCAAAAGGTTGATACGGGCGATGATGAAGAAAATGGTATAAGCCTGTATAAGCGCTGGGAGTGGATGATGAATGCCAGGACCTTCCCGACCGGTAACCGTCCTGATGAAACAACAATTGCACATGACTACCAGAGTTACCTTAGTCATCAACGTGCAACTAAACGCAGTACACACGGTACCATTGCCAACTGGAGCTATGTTGGAAACACAAGTGTACCTAACCACATTGCCAGTGATGGAAACATAGGTGGCGATGGCAGAGTAAACAGGATGAGGTTTTTTCCCGGGAATAATAATATTATGTATGCATGTGCTCCTACAGGAGGATTATGGAAATCAACAAACGGAGGCGCTTCATGGGCAACCAATACAGATAATCTTGGCGATCTTGCTACCAGCGATATAGCTATTAACCCATCTAAAACCAGTGAAATGTTTCTCGCTACAGGCGATGGTGATGGAATAAATAGTATTTATCCAACAGTCAGCACTGTAGGTGTTTTAAGGAGCACCGACGGAGGAAATACCTGGAACGCTACGGGATTATCGTATACACTTGCGGCTTCAGGGCCTGCCTACGCAACTATAAATGTGTTGTACGTAAACCCTGCAGATACCAGTATTTTGGTGGCTGCAACAAGTTTTGGTATTTACTACACATCTAATTCGGGCGCATCGTGGGCCCAATCGGTTTCCGGCGACTTTATGTCGATGGAACTTGAGCCTTCGCATCCTTCAAGAGTTTACGCATCCACATACGATGGTAAATTTTACAGGTCTGCTGATGCCGGTAAAACATTTGCCCAGGTTACTACGGGGTTACCCGGTGCGGGTGTAGCAGGCCGTATGGCTGTGGCAGTTTCGGCGGCAGATACCAATGATGTATATGTATTGGCAACCGATCCTACAAATTATGCATTTTATGCTTTGTATCTTTCTACCAATCATGGTGCGAGCTTCACTACTGTAGCAAGCCTTGCAGGCGGAGCGCCAAATATTTTAGGCCGCGCAGCAGCCGGTAATGATCCTACAGTAGGGCAGGGCTGGTACGATTTGTGTATTGCAGTTTCTCCAACTAATATTGACTCGGTCGTAGTAGGTGGTATAAATATCTGGCTTACTGGTGATGGTGGTGCATCGTGGAATTTAAATGCAGACTGGACTGGCTCAAGCGCTCCTTTTGTGCATGCCGATGTACATAGCTTGATATTTGAACCCGGGCATTCGAGTACAATTGTTGCAACATGCGATGGCGGTGTTTTTAAAACACCCGATTATGGAAACACCTGGAATGACTTAAGTAATAACCTGGAAATAGCACAACAATACAGCATAGGCCCATCGGCTAAAACAGCTGGCAGGTATCTTACAGGCTGGCAGGATAATGGCAGTAACCTGGCGAGTGCAGGCACGTGGACACAAAACGTGGGTGGTGATGGAATGGTTTGTTTTATTGACTATTCAACCGATGCAAACTGCTATGCGGAAAACCCGCAGGGCTCATTTGTGCGTTCTACCAACAGTGGCGCTAACTGGACTGCTGTAACAACCGGTATCAGCGAATCGGGCCCATGGGTTACTGAATGGATGCAGGATCCGAAAGTGCCTAATACGCTTTATGCCGGGTTTAATAACGTCTGGAAATCGACCAACCAGGGAACCAGCTGGAGCAAAATAAGTACATGGAGTTCGTCTTCTATAAGTGCATTGGCAGTTGATTCATCTAATACAAGTTATATATATGCAGCGCAATCGGGTATGTTGGAATACACTAAAAATGGTGGTACTACATGGACAAACATTACAGGCACCCTCCCTGTTGGTTCGGCGGGAATAAGCGCCATTACTGTTAACCCTAAAAACCCTACACACGTTTGGGTTACCTTCTCAGGTTATTCTTCAGGTAATAAGGTGTATCAATCATATAATAGTGGTACCACATGGACAAATCTTTCAACCGGTTTGCCAAACTTGCCTGTAAATGCAATTGCATTTCAACCCGGTACTATAGAAGCTTTGTATATTGGAACAGACCAGGGAGTTTATTACCATGATACTATAAACGGATGGATAAGTTATAATACTGGCTTGCCAAATGTTATGATTGGTGACGTGAAAGTTGCCATGGTAAATAAAAAATTATTGGCTGCATCATACGGCCGTGGCACATGGCAAACCGATCTGTTTACAAATCCTTCAAGTACATTGCCTGTTGCATATTTCAGCGCTTCTCCAACTACTGTTTGCGAAGGTGGTTCTGTAGCATTTACAGATACGTCACATAACAGCCCTACAAGTTGGAAATGGACATTTACAGGCGGAACACCGGCTACATCTACAACACAAAACCAAACTGTGGTTTACAATACTGCCGGCACTTATGCTGTAAAACTTGTGGTAACTAACGTTAATGGCTCTGACAGCGTAACCAAAGCAGGATACATAACGGTTAATGCAACACCTACGGTAACAGCATCGGCAACACCTGCAACTATTTGTTCAGGCGGTTCAACTACGCTTAATGGTGGCGGTTCAACAACGTATACATGGGCACCGAATACGAACTTGAGTGCTACAACAGGAGCGAGTGTGACAGCAAGCCCGGCATCGACTATTACATATACTGTTACAGGTACAACCAGTGGTTGCAGTGCAACTCAAACTGCAATAGTTACTGTTAATCCTGCGCCACCCGCACCAACATTAGGCAGCAATAGCCCTATATGCTCAGGTTCTACCCTGAATCTTACGGCTACATCAGCAGGTGCAACCAGCTATACATGGACAGGCCCTAATGCATTTTCATCGGGTGTGCAAAACCCTTCTATAGTAAGTGCAACAACAGCAGCTTCGGGAACATACACTGCTACTGCATCTGGAGCAGGAGGATGTACAAGTGCGCAAGCAACAATATCTGTAACCATAACAGCGACGCCAACAGTTTCTATTAGCCCTGCAAACCCGTCAGTTTGTTCGGGTGTAGGTGCACCATTAACCGCAAGCGGAGCAACAACATATTCATGGAGCCCGTCAACGGGACTGAGTGCAACAACAGGAGCAAATGTTACAGCAACTCCAGCGAGTACAACTACATATACCGTTACAGGATCTAATGGCGCGTGTAATTCTACCAAGACTGTTGTGGTTACCATTAATGCATCTCCAACAGTTAGTATTACACCTGCCGGTTCAACAACATTCTGCGCCGGAGGTAATGTTAATTTAACAGCAAGTGGAGCAACTACATATACATGGAGCCCTTCAGCAGGGCTTGGTGCTACAACAGGCGCAACGGTTACAGCCGGGCCGGCATCTTCAACTACATATACTGTAACTGGTACAACAGGAAGTTGCAGTGCAAACCAAACTATAGCTATTACCGTTAATCCTAACCCTACGGTTACCTGCACACCATCATCAGCAAGCGTATGTTCAGGAGTAGGCGCGAGCTTAACAGCCAGCGGAGCTACTTCTTACACATGGTCTCCTTCGGGCGATTTAAGCGCAAGCACAGGAGCAACCGTAACAGCAACACCGACAGTAACCACAACATATACTATTACCGGAACTACAGGTTCTTGCAGTGCTAACCAAACAGTAGTTGTAACAGTAGGTGCAACACCAACAGTAAGTGTAGCACCACCTTCAGCAAGTATATGTTCAGGTAATAATGTTGGGCTGACTGCAAGTGGTGCAACAACCTATACCTGGGCACCTAATACAAATTTGAGCGCCACAACCGGTGCAAGCGTAACGGCAAATCCGGGCTCAACTATAACATATACCGTAACCGGTACGAGTGGGGGATGTAACAGCACACAATCGGTAGTTGTTACTGTTAACCCTACACCAACAGTGGCATGTAGCCCTGCTTCAGTATGTTCGGGTGCAAGTGCTAATTTGACTGCAAGTGGAGCAACATCATATACATGGAGCCCCGGTACTGGTCTTAGCGCAACAACCGGCGCAACTGTTACAGCATCACCGGGAGCAACAACTACTTATACCATTAGCGGAACTACAGGTTCATGCAGTGCTAATAAAACTGTAATTGTTACAGTAGCAGCAACGCCAACAGTAAGCGTGGCGCCTCCGTCATCTTCTATATGTTCGGGAAGCAATGTAAGTTTAACGGCCAGTGGTGCTACAACATATTCATGGGCGCCGAATACAGCATTAAATAAAACTACGGGTGCAACAGTTACTGCAACACCCGGCTCTACTGTTACATATACTGTAACCGGAACCAAGAGCGGTTGTGTTGATACACAATCGGTAGTTATTACAGTTAATACAAGTCCTACCGTTAGCGTTACTCCTCCTTTAGCAACAATTTGTGCTTCGGGTGGAAATGTTTCATTGACTGCCAGCGGAGGAACAACCTATACATGGGCTCCGGCTGCAACATTAAGTGCATCGACGGGTGCAACGGTCACAGCAAGCCCGGGTTCAACAACTACATATACAGTAACCGGAACCAACGGAACATGTAACGCTACTAAAACAGTAGTAATAACTGTGAGCGCTACGCCAACAGTAAGTGTAGCTCCTCCATCATCTTCTATATGTTCCGGTAGTAATGTGAGTTTGACCGCCAGCGGAGCAACGACCTATTCATGGGCGCCAAATACCGCTTTAAATAAAACTACCGGTGCGACAGTTACTGCAACACCGGGCTCTACTGTTACATATACTGTAACCGGAACCAAGAGTGGCTGCAGTGATACACAATCGGTGGTGGTAACCGTTAACCCTACACCGACTGTGGCGTGTAGCCCTGCATCTATATGCGCGGGTAATAACACCAATTTAACAGCAAGCGGTGCAAGCAGTTATACATGGGTATCGGCTGCAACATTAAGTGCAAGCACAGGCGCCACGGTTACAGCAACACCGGCTGCAACAACCACTTATACCATAACGGGTACTACAGGGTCGTGTAGCGCCAATAAAACAGTTGTGGTTACAGTTATTGCAAACCCTATTGTAAGTGTTACACCCGGCTCGCCAACAATATGTGCAGGTCTAAGTGTGAATTTAACAGCCAGCGGTGCAACTACCTATTCGTGGAGCCCGGCTACTAATTTAAATAATACAACGGGTGCTGTTGTTGCAGCAAATCCAACTGCTACAGCAACATATACAGTAACCGGCACCAAGAATGGTT
>JABCZW010000037.1:22463-23555 GCA_013289475.1 Bacteroidota bacterium | reverse complement strand
GCAACAGGTTCGACCTTAAACCTGCAATCCTATATGGGAATAATCATGGCCATTGGAGTTTCGGTGGCAAATTCTATTTTGATAGTTACTAATGCAGAAACCTTGCGCCCAAAGTACAGAGACGCTATAGAAGCCGCTAAAGTAAGTGCATCAGTACGCTTGCGCCCCATATTAATGACAAGTTTAGCCATGATTGCAGGAATGATTCCCATGGCTGCCGGTTTCGGTGAAGCAGGTGATCAAACTGCCCCGCTCGGAAGAGCTGTGATTGGCGGATTAGCTGCCTCCACTTTAGCTGCTTTATTTATAGTGCCATTAGTCTATTCAGTGGCTCAGCAAAAAGCTTCTTTCGATGATCCTTCTTTATTACCTGAAAAACAATAAATCAAAAAAAAACCTGAATTATGAAGAAAGTGTTTAATATATCTGCAATTATCATTTTGTTTTCTTTGGTATTTACATCCTGCTCAAGAAAGGGAAAAGATACATATGAAAAAAAGCCTGCTGCTAAGTACCCTTTATGTATTGTAAAAGTGCAGGCACTGGCAACTACCTTGCGTTTACCCGCGCAACTTAACGCTTATTATGAAGTAAGTATTTATCCCAGGGTAACCGGTTATATAAAAACCCTTCCCGTAGATATCGGAAGTGTTGTAAAACAGGGCCAATTGCTGATGGAAATGGAAGCCCCCGATGTTGAGCAGAATAGTTTGGCAGCGCAGGAGAGATATATAAAAGTGCAGGCAACTTATCGTGCAAGTAAGGACAATTATTACAGATTACTTAATACAGCTAAAACAGCAGGAGCCGTTTCGCCCAATGATTTGCAGGCAGCCCAATCTCAAATGCAATCTGATAGCGCACTTTGCAACAGCGAAAAAGCAAACTGGATGGCTATGGAATCCATGAAGGATTATTTAATTGTACGAGCCCCTTTTGACGGAACTATTACGCAGCGGAATGTTCATCCGGGGGCATTAGTTACAACTGGTGATAAAACAGATATGAAGCCTTTATTGGAATTGCAGCAGATATCGAAATTGCGTTTAACGTATTATTGGCAACTGCCTTTTGCAATAATGTATTCAGTAA
>JABCZW010000037.1:0-22453 GCA_013289475.1 Bacteroidota bacterium | reverse complement strand
TCTTTTGTAGTTGATGCTCTTCCGGGGAAAACATTTACAGGGACAATTAGCCGACAGGCAAATTCTTTGGATGATAAATACCGGAGTGAATCTTTTGAAATAGATGTAAGCAATACCGGTAATTTGTTAATGCCCGGAATGTATGCAGAGGTAATGCTCCCTTTAAAAGGGCACGCGAATGCCTGCGTTGTTCCTCAATCAGCCGTGGTTATTTCTACCGAAAAGAAATATGTAATAAAAGTTCAGAACAATAAAACTGTATTAGTAGATGTTACAACCGGCAATGAAGATAACGGAATGGGAGAAATATTCGGAGACGTAAAAGAAGGAGACTCTGTTGTTGAAAAAGCAAATGATGAAATTAAACCGGATCAGATTATTAATTAGCCTGAACTAAAGAGTAATGGCTTGGTTGGCCTTATGTTGCCACACTAATAACCTGAAAAAGTTAAAACTCGAATTTATAACCTATTCCCTTTAAGGTTTTGATCTTATCATCTCCAAGTTTTTGGCGGAGTTTACGAATATGTACATCAATGGTACGGTCGCCTACAACAACATCTTCTCCCCATATTTTGTGCAATATGTCTTCGCGGCTAAATACTTTACCTGGTTTTGAAGCCAGTAAGGAAATCAATTCGAATTCCTTTTTAGGAAGTGAAAGTTCTTCTTCACCTACTGAAACACTATAGCTTTCTTTATTTATTTTAATTCCTCCACCAACATCTACAACTCCTGTCGGACCTTCAGGGTGTACCCTGCGCCTTAACAAAGCATGTATGCGGCTTATTAAAACCCTTGGCTTAAGCGGTTTCGAAATATAGTCATCGGCGCCTGCATCGAGCCCTGCAATTTGCGAATAGTCTTCGGTACGTGCAGTTAAAAATACTATTAAAGCATTTTTTGTTTCGGGTGATGACCGAAGTTCCTTACATGCCTCAATGCCGTCCATTTCAGGCATCATCACATCCAGAATAATCAGGTTAGGCAAAACTCTTTTTGCGGTTTGTATAGCGCTCTTCCCATCGGGAGCAGTAAAGACTTCATAACCTTCCTTTTTCAGGTTGTAGGATAAAAAGTCAAGTACATCCGGTTTGTAAACTGGAAAAGGTTTCCAACAATAAACTTGACATTCCTTTTATTTGCATTTGTAAACCCTTTGGCGGTTCACCAATTTCAGCTATTGCTTTTTGAACTGCACTGGTTGCTGTTCCTAAATCGCATTTATTAATGTTAGCGCTTACTGTAACAAAGCGCCTTGGGCCAGAACGGTCATATTCGCCTGGAACCGAATCGACAGAAAAGGTTGCAACATCGGTAAGAAACGGGCGATTCATTCCCTTTATAAGCGGAATAGATTTTATTTGGCTCATATCGTCCATCATATATTCCGGCACTTCTATTTGTGTTTGGTATGTATATGAGTTGTTTTCATCTAACCAAAGATTTTTTTCAGTGAAACGGCTGGATGATGTAGCATCTGTGATTGAACGTGCCACATCGGGAAGATTCAACCCCATCTGGGCAATCTTCAACCTGTCGAGATTAATGCGGATGACAGGGAACTTCAATGGCTGCTGTATCTGAACATCGCGCAGATAAGAAATAGCATTTAGTTTCTGCTCAAGTTTACCGGCATAATTTTCGATATCATCTATATTTTTTCCTGCTACCCTTATTTCTATAGGAGTGGATGCACCTCCGCTCATAATTTTCTCAGTAAGTTCAATCGGTTCAAAGCTTATTCTGGCATCAGGCAATGATCTATGAATACTATTTCTTAGTTTTTCCTTCAGGTTATCGAGGTTAACTTTGTAATCTTCATCTAAGCCAACCTGAATAACTGCTTCTTGTGTGCCACTATTAAACACATATAAATTGCTCGTTCCAAAACTGCTGGGTATCAACCCAACGTAAGCAGAACTTATAGCCACATGATTTTCTGCAGTTGAATCTATAATTGCCAATACCTTATGCACTGCCTCTTCTGTCCGCTCCAGCCGGGTTCCGTCAGGCTCCCGTATTCGCAATTGAAACTGACCTGAGTTCACTTTTGGCAACATATCTTTTCCAATAAGGCTAAAGCAAAACCCAACAGCAAGCAATGTTCCGGTAAAATAAACTATTACCCATTGCTTTCTTTTGGGAAGTAGTTTTTCTAATTGCCTTAAAAAACTCATTTTCACTTTCTGAAACAGATCATTTTTTTCAGGATGCTTTAATTCTTCATTAAGATGCGCTCCTACTTCGTTTACTTCCTGCTCATTTAACGCAAGCCCGGCATGTGCATGTTCCCGCCCATGTTTATAGGCATATTTTTCTATTTTCAGAATCCAGTTAGATATTACCGGAACAAGCATTTGGGCCGCGAAAAAAGAGATTATCATTGCAAACCCAATTGACAAAGAAAGAGGCAAAAACATTGCTTTAGGTACCCCATTCATTACGAATGAAGGAGCAAACACCGCCAGGATACAAAGCAGAATTAACAATAAGGGGAACGCTATTTCTCTGCATGCATCATAAATGGCAAGTTTTTTGCTTTTACCCATTTCCAAGTGCTGGTGAATGTTTTCTATTGTTACCGTTGCCTGGTCTACTAAGACTCCTATAGCCAAAGACAATCCGCTTAATGTCATCAGGTTAATAGTTTGTCCCGTTAATTTTAAAAACATAACTGCACTGATAACTGAAACGGGGATAGTAATTATTACGATCAAAGAGCTGCGCCAGTCCTGTAAAAACAAGAGAACCATCAGCCCTGTCAGCAATGCCCCTAAAGCACCTTCAGTTACTAAACTTTTTACTGCATTAATTACAAATACCGATTGATCGAATTCATAGGAAACACTTACATCTTCAGGCAAAAGGTCCTTCATTTCAGGAAGCTTGCCTTTTAACCCATTTACAACATCCATAGTGGAGGCATCGGCTGTTTTCACTACAGGAATATATACCGAACGTTTGCCATTTACAAGAGCATACCCAACCGTAACATCGGCCGCATCAGATACGGTTGCAACATCGCTCAGGAAAACTGTAGAAGTACCATTAGTAACTATTGGTATTTCAGCAAATTCCTTCGCTTTTTCTTCCAAAGAATTATTGGTAACAATATACATAGTGTTCCCAATTCGCACATTACCGGAAGGTGTAATTACATTATTTTTCACAACTGCCTGCACCACTTCATCGGGTGTAATATTATAACTGCGAAGTTTTTCGGGGTCAATATTCATTACTAAGGTACGCGCATTGGCACCCATGGGAGGAGGCGCTGACAATCCGGGTACAGAAGCAAATAAAGGCCTTATCCGGGTTAAAGCTAAATCGTATACATCCTTTAATGAACGGGTTTTACTGCTGAATACTAAGTCTCCCACAGGCAATGAGGAAGCATCAAAACGAATTACCTGCGGAGGAACTGCGCCAGGCGGAAAGAAATTCATGGCCCTGCTTACCTGCAATGCCACCTGCGCTGATGCTTCGGCCATATCTGTATTTTCATAAAAAGTCAGTTTGAGCATTGTCAAACCCTGTATATTTTTACTCTCAATATTTTTTATTCCGTTAATATAAAGAAACTGATCCTGCATACGGGTTGCAAAAAAGCCCTCCATCTGCTGGGGCGACATTCCTCCGTAAGGCTCTATAACATAAATTGTCGGCGAGTTTAATCTTGGAAATATATCTACCGGAATGGTAAAAATGGCCATGATGGAAAACAATAATATCCCCAGAAATATTACAATGACAGTAATAGGCCGCTTAAGTGCAAAATCAACCATAATTTTATTTTTTAGAAATTACTTAAAAATGCGTTTAACGTATTATTGGCAACTGCCTTTTGCAATAATGTATTCAGTAAATCAGACTGGGTTTCCACTGCATCGGTTTCAGCCCTGTAAAGCAAGTACGACGCATCGGTTAGTTCTGCAATATTCGCAATGCCTGCATTATATTGTGCTGACTTTTGAGCAAACGCATTTTGCGCTGCCTTCAGTTGAACAGGAATTTCTCTTTCTCTGTCCAATGCCGCTTGAATAGCAATATCAGCCTGCTTCAATTGATTCTCTAAAAGCAATTTTTGCTGATTCACCTCTTCATGTATGGCTTCGGCATGAAAATATTGAGTAGCTACTTTATCTTTCCGGTGAACCATGTCAAAGATGTTGTATGTTAAAGCCAATCCGCCCATGTAATTATAGCGGCTGTAGTTTAGCCCGTTTGCAAGATCTCCATAACCATCTGTTGGAGAAATGCTGGAGCCACGTGTCCAGGCACTTCCTAATAAATAAAGTTTAGGCAAATAACTTTTCTTAACTAAATTTTCCTGCGATAAGGCATATTCCCATTGGCTATTGTAATAAGCAAGTATAGGGTTACTAGTACTCACGGAATCAGCAGAAACCTTTAATTGCAGTTGATTTACTATTGCATCAGGTAAATGATACATCCCGGTATCAATTTCAAAATCTTTATTCTTTATACCAGTGTAGTATATAAACTCCGACCTTAATTTATTATAAACTTCCAGAGTTTGTATATATTGAATTTTAGCTTTTGAAACTTCGGCATTTGCTATAGATGAATCTACTCCGGCCTTAATTCCGCTTCCGGTATATGCTTTAATATAGTTATACAAAACATTGTATCGTTCAATATTTTTCTGCTGAACGCTTGTCAGTAACCTGTACTTAAGCAGGTCGAAGAATAATTGTGAAATTTGAAATTGTAATGAATAAGAAGTGGCATCATAATCAGCCTTACTGGTGTTAGCAAAAGATTCAGCAGATGCAATACGCGCATGGTTCAAGCCGAAGTTATAAAGTTCATGTTCCATATAAGCCACACCAATATTGCCTGAAAATGTATTTGAATTATTTTCGACACTAATTCCTCCAGATGTAGATGGAATAATTCCCATAGGGAAATAAGAACCACTAAGGCTATTGGCTGTTCCTATATCAACCTGGTCACTTACAGTTAATGATGGCAATCGTTGATCTTTAGCATCGCGCACTACTGCATCAGCGCTTTTAATTTCAAGCTGCTTTGCATTTAATTCAGGGTAATTCTTTATTGCCGAATCAATTGCCTGCTTTAAACCTATCTTATTACCGGTTTGAGCAAAACTCAGGGAGTAACCACTCAGTATTAAGAGACTTGTTATAATTGTTTGACGGCATTTAATAAAATACATGGCAGCTTTTATTTACACTAATATTAATTGAGTCATTATTATTTTCAGAACTTACAATAAATTAAATGATATGCCCGCAATATTGCAGGCAATGAAATTGCAGAAAGAATGTTTTTCTTTCTACTTAGCAGCTAAAAGGAGGAGCACGAAGAGAGTGTGGAGGAGGGCTGGCCTGATCGTCAGGCAGGTTTTCAATTTGAAAATTGAAATATGTATTCCATTTTGAAATATAATCAGGCGCAATTTCAAGGCGGCTTGTCAGGTACAAGACTACTTCATTCGGGCTTGGGACCATAATATGGTCAACCTCTTCGGGGCTACGATGACGAATTTGTACGATTCCACCCTGTGGGAGGTTTTGAGAAGGTAAATCAACAATAGCAGTGTGTTTAATACAAGCATTCGAAATCTTCTGATTACCCATATGTTTAGCAAACCCTGAACTCACCAGGAGAACCGAGAATATTATTAAACAAAACTTAAGAATGGTCTTCATTGGGTATAGCTTTATACACTTGGAAACACAAATCTACATAAAATCGGCAATTGAAATATTAATATAATGTTAAAGTATATTAATTGATACTTAACCTAAAGCTATTAGTTTTGGCAAATTATATTGATTTTTGTGAGAAAAGAGACATTTATAATTGCACTGGGCGCGGGACTGATAGTTACCGCTGTATTATTTGCTATAAGCAATTTTTACCCCACCCTTGCCCTACCCGATTCGCTTATTATAATATTTTGTGTTTCTGTAGGGGTGGTTTATTCCCTTTACTATCTGCTCGTTGGCCAAAGGTTGAAAAAAATCAAGAACCTGCTAATGAAGGAAACAAATTCAGCCACTATATCATTAAAGGATTTGGAAGATAAGCTCAATACTTTATTGCAGGAACGTAAGGAGGAGTTGGAAACGATTGAAAAACTGGAAAGGCACAGAAGAGAGTTTTTGGGTAATGTATCGCATGAAATGAAAACCCCTCTGTTTCATATGCAGGGTTATATTTCAACCCTCTCAGATAATGAAGTATATGATGAAGAGTTATCAAAAAGATACCTGGAAAGAACTGAAAAAAGTATTGAAAGGCTTATTCGCATATTAGAAGATTTGGATACTATTTCCCAGTTCGAATCGAGAGAGATAATTGCCGAGATAGAGCCCTTTGATATTGTCGAACTTTCTAAAGAAGTGCTGGAATCGGAAGAGATGAATGCCGAGAAAAAGAATATAAAATTTGACTTGCAGGCGGAACATGAAAAAATGATGGTTATGGGCGACCGCTTCCGTATAAGGCAAGTATTGTTGAACCTTGTAGTCAACTCTATACGTTACGGCAAAAAAGACGGGGAAACCCGAATACGTTTGAAAAACGGCGGCGATATGGTTTCTATTGAAGTGGGAGACAATGGTATTGGCATTGGAGCAGAACATTTGCCCCGTTTGTTTGAAAGATTTTACCGCGTCGATAAAAGCCGTTCACGTGAACAAGGCGGAACAGGCCTTGGCCTCTCTATAGTTAAGCATATTTTAGAAGGGCATCACCAAACTATAAATGTAATGAGTACTGAAGGCGCAGGTTCAGTTTTTACTTTCAACCTTAAGCGTGCTAACGGAAATGGGCACGGGCACTGATGCCCTTATTTTAATAAGGCTTCTTTAATTACTTTATTGGCAAGCTGGCCACATGCAGCATCAATATCTTTACCACGGCTGTGGCGAACATTCACTACTATTTTTCTTCCACGCAGGAACCTTACAAACATCTGTAATCTCTCCGGTAATGTCTGCTGAAAGCGGCCTTCATCAATGGGGTTGTATTCAATAAGATTAACTTTGCTGGGTATTACTTTGCAAAATTCGGCCAAGTGGTAAGCATCCTGCGGAGTATCATTAAAATCTTTAAACACTATATACTCGTATGTAACCTGTGTACCTGTCTTTTTATAAAAGTACTGCAATGCTTCAGCAACTTCCTTTAGCGGATTGCTTTCATTTATTGGCATTATCTGGTTACGCTTTTCATCGGTAGCCGCATGCAAGGAAAGAGCCAGGTTGAACTTTACCTCATCATCTCCAAGTTTCTTTATCATTTTGGCAACACCTGCAGTTGAGAGTGTTATGCGCTGAGGCGAAAGGTTCAAGCCTTCAGGAGAAGTAATTTTTTCTATTGAACCAAGTACGTTTGAATAGTTAAGCAAAGGCTCACCCATTCCCATGTATACAATATTCGATAAGGGCATTTTGAAATGCTCCATTGCCTGCCTTTGAATATAGACAACCTCATCATAAATCTCGTCTGCGCCAAGATTGCGCTCGCGTTTTAATTTACCAGTCGCGCAAAACTTACATTCGAGGCTACAACCAACTTGTGAGGAAACACAAGCAGTCATACGGTTTTCGGCTGGTATCAATACACCTTCTACCTTTTTGCCATCGAATAAACGGAAAGCATTTTTTATGGTCCCGTCCTTGCTTTTTTGCATCAAGTCTATTTCAACAGCATTTAACACAAAATGTTCTTTCAATTTCTCACGGGTAGCTTTCGACAGGTTGCTCATTTCATCGAAAGAATGCGCAGATTTTTTCCAAAGCCATTCATACACTTGCGTAGCACGGAATGCAGGCTCACCATGTTCCTTGAAAAAAGCTTTTATATCAGCTAATTCCAGGTGACGGATATTTTCAGGAGATATGTTACCTGCTGCAGTCATGATTAGCCTGTGGAGGCAATTAATTCTTGTTAGGTATAAAAACTTGCGCGTCGGCTTTCATCAAAGCCTCTGCAATAATAAGATCTTTAGGGCCTGTAATCTTAAGGTTCTCGACATTGCCATCTACCAGGCGAATATGTTCACCCATCGACTCTACTACCATAGCATCGTCGGTATAGGTGTAATGAAAATCTTGTAAATATGCCTTCTTCAGAATATCGGCGCGGAAACACTGTGGTGTTTGCGTTGCGCAATAACGCGAACGGTCAACCGCAATGCTGCGTGTAGTTTCTATTTGTCGTATGGAATCATTTATTGGAACAGCCGGAACAGCATTGCCATACATTTCGGCAGCTTTATAAGCAGCAAGTATAGTTTTGCTTGTCACCAGCGGACGGACAGCATCGTGAATGCCAACCACACTATTATCTTCGGTTACAAATTCAAGGCCATTTTTCACAGAATGGAACCGTGTTTCGCCGCTCAGGGCAATTTTAACCGGTTTATGGAAGCCAAATTCTTCGCACATGCTTTCCCAAAACTTAATATGATCTTCAGGAAGTACAAGTATAATTTCTATGGAAGGATCGGTTTCTAAAAATTTATTTATGCTGTGCATAATAACGGGCTTGCCGTCTAATTTCATAAACTGCTTGGGAACAGGGCTGTTCATGCGGGCTCCATTGCCGCCGCCAACAATTATAACGTAGCGTTTGTGAGTTGTTTCCGTCATCTGGAAACTAATAAATCAAGAAAAAAAACAAATGATGTGTTCACCTTATATTTTGAAAATCATGCAAATTTCAGCAAAATATTTATTCCTGAAACACTTTGGCATAGATTTTTTTTAGGCGTCAATTATATGATCAGCATAGCGTCACCATACGAATAGAACTTATACTTGCTCTTTATCGCTTCTTTATATGCCTTCATCATCAGGTCGTAACCACCGAACGCGCAAACCATAATTAAAAGGCTTGAACCAGGAACGTGGAAATTGGTGATCATGCAGTTAGCCAAGCGGAAATCGTATGGAGGATAAATGAACTTATTTGTCCAGCCATCATACGGTTTTAAGTGCCCGTCGGTAGAAACTGATGTTTCGATAGCACGCATAACGGTTGTACCCACTGCACATACTTTCTTCTTATGATCCTTGGCACGGTTTACTATTTCAGCCGCTTGTGACGAAATGGTAACTTGCTCCGAATCCATTTTATGTTTGCTTAAATCCTCAACCTCAATCGGGCGGAAGGTTCCTAAGCCAACATGTAAGGTAATATTAGCCAATTCAATCCCTTTCAGTTCTACCCTCTTAAGCAACTCTTTGCTGAAGTGTAAACCGGCAGTAGGAGCTGCAACAGCACCTTCGTTCTTGGCATATACTGTCTGGTAACGCTCACGGTCAGATGGCTTTACTTCTCTCTTGATGTATTTTGGCAATGGAGTTTCGCCAAGCTCTTCAATAAGCTTTTTGAATTCATCATAAGTGCCATCGTATAAAAAGCGAAGGGTTCTGCCTCGAGATGTAGTATTATCAATTACCTCAGCAACCAACTCATCATCTTTACCGAAATAAAGCTTGTTACCTATGCGTATTTTACGCGCAGGGTCAACCAATACGTCCCATAAAAAGCTATCCTTATTCAGTTCCCTGAGCAAAAACACTTCGATCTTGGCGCCGGTTTTTTCCTTACGGCCATAAAGGCGGGCAGGGAAAACTTTGGTATCGTTCAATATAAGAACATCCTGGGGGCCAAAAAAAACCAAGAATATCTTTAAAAACTTTATGTTCTATTTTACCCGTCTTACGGTTTACAACCATAAGGCGCGATTCATCGCGGTGTGCGTTAGGAAATTCTGCAATAAGTTCTTTAGGGAGGTTGAAGCTAAATTCGGATAATTTCATAGTCTGTATGTGAAAGGTCGTTTTTTTAAAAGGCGGCAAATATAATACCTCAAAGGGCGTTTGTCAACAAAAATTTTTACAATAGCCTGTTTATAGGTGATTCCAGTTACACAGGTGCCTCATCGCTAAGCAAATCATAGGCTTCATCCATGGTCATGGCCTGAGACAGCCTGAAATTGCCTATTGCAGTGCGTACGAGGGAGTCTAAATATGCCCCACTTTTGAGTGCCAGCCCAAAATCACGTGCCAGCGAACGTATATAAGTTCCCTTGCTGCAAACCACTCTGAAATGCACATGGGTGGCATCCAGCAGTTTAACCTCCATTTCCTTTATATGCACAATTCGCGGTGACATTTTAATATCTACTCCTTTGCGGGCGCTTTCATAGGCACGCTTACCATCTACTTTAATAGCAGAATGTGCAGGGGGAACCTGCTCTATCTCACCCATAAATCCCTTAGCAGCTTGCTGAACCATCTCTTCTGTAATATGTTCGGTTGGGTAAGTAGCATCAATCTCTGTTTCTTTGTCGAATGATGGCCTTGTAGCGCCAAGGGCAAATACCCCCGTGTATTCCTTATCCATATCCTGGAACTCGTTTATACGTTTGGTAAATGCTCCCGTACATATTATAAGCAAGCCTGTTGCCAATGGGTCGAGTGTGCCGGCATGGCCTACTTTAAGTCTTTTGTTGTATTTCTTTAATAATGCCCTTCTTATTTTGTTGACTACATCAAAAGATGTCCAGTCGAGTGGTTTATCAAGCAGCAAAACTCCACCTTTAAGATAGTCGGTTTGTTGGGCTTTTGAAGAAGTATGTAAAGGTATTTCCATAATAAGCATGCAAAGGTAGCTTATTCCGATTGTGAACGATGAACTGCGAAAAGCATAAATTTGATTTTTGATAATGGAGAGATGGAGATAAAGCAAACAGAAGAGTTTAACCTTGCCTACCGGTTTATAACAGAAACAAACCAAAACGTTTTCCTGACGGGTAAAGCGGGTACAGGCAAAACAACTTTTCTGAAATATTTACGGCAAAACAGCCTTAAAAATATGGTGGTAGCTGCACCTACCGGTGTTGCAGCTATTAATGCAGGTGGAGTTACATTGCATTCCCTATTTCATTTGCCATTTGCTCCTTATGTTCCATCGAAAGACTCATCTGACACAAATGCGGTTAACAGCCATTCGCTTTTATCGCAGATACATTATAACAGGACAAAGCTTGATCTGCTTCGCAACCTGGAATTATTGATTATTGACGAAGTAAGTATGGTTGCATCGCATACTATTGATGCCATAGATACTATTTTGAGAAGTGTACGCAGAAAATATACTGAGCCATTTGGTGGCGTGCAGGTATTGTTTATTGGCGATCTGCACCAGTTACCACCGGTTGTAAAAAGAGAAGAATGGGAGTTTTTAAGAAACTACTACCCTTCCATTTTCTTTTTCGACAGTAAGGTATTGCAGGAAAACGTCCCCGTAATGGTGGAACTAAAGAAAATATTCCGCCAGCAGGATAATGCCTTTATTGAAATACTGAACGGTGTAAGAAACAATACTCTTGAACTTGAGCATTTCGAAATGCTTAACTCACGCTACAAAAAAGATTTTATTCCGGATGATGATACAGGATATATTACCCTAACCACGCACAACTTCCAGTCTGACGAAATAAACAAAGGGAAGCTACAGGCATTGCAAACATCCATATACAGGTATCGGGCAGTTATTGAAGGAACATTCCCTGAACATATTTACCCGGCTGAACAGGAACTTGAATTAAAAGAAGGCGCCCAAGTAATGTTTTTGAAGAACGATACGGAAGGAAAAAAATATTTCAATGGGAAGATTGGTACCATAACTTACCTGGATAGTGAAACTATTAGAGTACAGTGCAAAGGAGAGAATGAGGAAATAACGGTCAGTCTGTACGAATGGAAAAACACCAATTACTCTTTAAACCCTGATACCCGGCAGATTCTAGAGGAAGAACTGGGAAGCTTTAAGCAATACCCTTTGCGCCTTGCATGGGCCATTACCATTCACAAAAGCCAGGGACTTACTTTCGATAAACTTATTATTGATTCTGAAAAAGCATTTGCCAGCGGGCAGGTATATGTGGCGCTCAGCCGCTGTACCTCATTAGAGGGGTTGGTGTTAACTTCTCACATTAATCATCGTTTCCTTGGTGCACACCAAAACTTAACCGAGTGGACCGAAAAGAACCAGGATGACAGAAACCTGGAAGAAAGATTTTGGCGTGAGCGGCAGAGATTTATACTGAAAGAATTACAGAACATCTTTAACTGGAGGACCTGGTATTATGAATTAAGGGACATGGAAAAAACCATGCAGGAAAACAAAGAAAGCATGACCCTAGTCTATATTGAATGGTTTGAGAAACTGGATAGAACACAAAAGACATTAAACGAAGTTGCAGTTAAGTTTAGTGAATACATTGCGGGAGCAGCAAAGCAAAACCCCGATGTGGAAAGCAACGAACCGCTGCAAAAGAGAATTAAAGATGCAGCAAATTATTTCTCGAAAGAAATAAGCCAGTGGAAAGAAACCTTTTATGCCCACCCTTTTGAAATAAAAACAAAAAAGGTATCGGGCAAAATAGATGAATCACTTGTTGAATTGAGTACTATAATCCATGATATTTACAGAAAGATACTTTTCTGCACCAATGGATTTATACTGAACGCATACCTAGAGAATGGCAAAAAACTTAAAGGAAATATTGAGAAGATAAGGACCTCCTATATTGGCAACAGCGTTATTAGCAGCAAAGCTGCCGGGCATGGAACCCTGTACAACCGCATAAACGAATTGCGAAAAAGCTATGCAAAGGAAAACAATACTATCGCATCGAGAATATTTAGCGACAGAGTGATAGAAAAGATCTGTGCTAATCTGCCTTGCGACAGAGAATCATTAGTGGCCATTAAGGGAATAAGCGCCAATAAAATAAGGCAATATGCCGATGAGATTGTGGAAGTAGTGAATGCCTATTGTAAAGAAAATACTATTGAGCCAAAAAAAATTGAGAAAGCAGATTCGGTAAAAGAAACGCTGAAATTATTAAAGAGCGGCAAAACAATTACTGAAATTGCTGCTGAGCGACACTTTGTAGAAAGCACCATTGAATCTCATATTGCTAAAGCCATTGGCAACGGACTTATAGATATTAACGAAGTCATGCCTATGACTGAGGTGAATAACATTACAAGTTATTTTGCTCCTGACGGAGAAAAAATATCCTTATCAGGAATTAGAGAACGGGTGCCCGCTGATATTTCATGGGGTAAATTAAGGATGGTGCTTGCTTGGCTGCAGAAGGAGCAAGAGTAGTCAGAAATGTTTTTATAGGAAATTATTATTATATTAGCTTATAGTGAAATATGCTTATGTTCTAACATGATCAAATACAGGAGTCACCTAATAATTTTTCTATTTTTTTTAAGTAACTTTTCCTTTGGTCAAGATTATATAGATCCTAAATTATGCATTGAAAGTAATCTTTTACCCTTATTAGGCATTGATGATTGCTCATCATATAGGGTTGGCGCTGAATTAAAAATACATAATAATATTTCAGCATATGTTGAAGGAGGAGGGTACTTCAGTGGAGTATCTGGGTTACAAATACCCTTTAATGCTAAAGGGTATATAGCAAAAGCAGAAATTAAATTATATCTCAATAGAGATAAAGTTTGTTATGGTAATTACTTATCCATAGAAGGGGTTTATAAAAAGCAATCATATGATTGGACGGATACAATTAAACTTGTACCACAATATATCAAAACTTTTAGAATGTCTAAAAATGTTGAATGCCTGGACGTAAAATATGGATATTTAGCAAGCTTTAAAAGTGGAATTATTATTGATGTATATACTGGTATTGGAATAAGATTTAAAGATGTTTCATCAACTTTATCGCCGCAAGAATATAACAGCGTGACTTTTGGAAAATACGAAGATTATGGTGATACATTTTATGAGAATGTAATTGGAAAATTATCGTGTTTTAATATTACGATGGGGATAAAAATTGGATATAGGATAAAATAAAGCATTTTAATACCCTATGCTAGTGGCATAATTACAGAGGGAGCAATTGTCTTACCCCTTCATTTTATTCACAAAAGTCATGCTAAGCATAATGCTCATGCAAATAATGCCAATAAACAATAGAACCATCGAGAGTTTATTTTGAGAAGTGGTTTTGCTAAACCTTAAAAGCAAATAACCAACCAACAAATTAAACAATGCCCAAATCACATTTACAACGGGTGCCGAAAGGCCCTTGCCCGGAGGGTTTGCAAACGGTGTTGGAAAGGCATTACCCGAAACTCCGTTTATAAAGTGCGGTACAAAGTTTGCCAAAAACATGCCGGCCCAAAAAGCGCAGAAATAATGATACCATTTCATAGTACAGAGGTTTTAAAGGGTTGAACTTATGTAGCAAATATAAGGGCTATTTGATAATGGAAAAAGCATAGCAAAAATCGGCTCTTTATCTCAATTTATTCTATATTTGAAGTTTAACATTATTTCATGGAAGACTTTGTAGTATCGGCACGTAAATACCGCCCATCGACCTTTAAAACTGTAATTGGCCAAAAAACTATTGTCAATACATTAAAAAATGCTATTTCCGACCATCACCTTGCCCAAACATTTTTGTTCTGCGGACAAAGGGGTGTAGGTAAAACAAGTTGTGCGCGTATATTAGCCAAGACCATTAACTGCTTTAACCTTAGTGCCGAAACTGAAGCCTGCAACCAATGTGAATCATGTGTAAGCTTTAACGACGGCCGTTCGATGAACGTGCATGAATTAGATGCTGCTTCAAACAACTCGGTAGATGATATAAGAGGGCTTATAGAGCAAGTACGCTTTGCGCCGCAGCTTGGTAAATACAAGGTATATATAATCGACGAGGTTCACATGTTGTCGCAGGCTGCCTTTAATGCCTTTCTTAAAACATTAGAAGAACCACCTGCACATGCTATTTTTATATTAGCCACTACCGAGAAGCATAAGATAATACCCACTATACTTTCACGCTGCCAGATATTCGATTTTAAGCGCATACAGCTGAAAGATGTGGCTGAGCACTTAGCCTATATTGCTGGTGAAGAAGGCGTAAACGCTGCCCCTGAAGCTCTGCATATTATAGCAGAAAAAGGCGACGGCTCCATGCGCGATTCTTTATCCATCTTCGACCAGATGGTGAGTTTTGCCGGTAAAGAACTCACCTACAAAAAGGTAATCGACAACCTTAACATACTCGATTACGATTACTATTTTAAAGTAACTGATGCCATATTGCAAGGTGATATACCAACTGCGGCTGGGTCAGCCTGCTATTTTAACAATCAAAATTCAACTTATGAATATCCAAATAATCGGCCATATTGCTGCGATAGGGCAATTGGAGAAATTCTCAACAGGCAGTTCGGTTACAATATTACTCGCGGAGGATATTGACAAAACCAATATCCTGCCAATTGAGTTCTTGCGCGAACATATACAGCATACCACCGTGGTATCAACCGGGCAGAAAGTAAAAGTATATGTCAATATAACTGGCAAAACTTATACCGGCAAGGATGGCAAAAGCAAGCACCTGGCTATACTTCATGGGCTAAAGATAGAAAGACTTACGGTAGATGTTGTTTCAACCGAAGCCATCGAAGAAAATAAGTAACTGTACTTACTAAACAAAAATGGCAGGCGAAGAACCCGATATTATATCCGGCCCATTCTGGCAGACAACAAAAAAAGCGTTATCCATTCATCACGCAGGGTTAATTGACGTTATCGCTGAGGCAGGGTTCTTTAATACTATTATTGGGAACCAGCCTCTTTTAATGCGGAAGGTGAATAATGTTGTAGCGGAAAGTAACATTACTGAGGTAGTGGGTTTTGTATCCAATTACATTGAACATAAGGTACCTGATAAACTGGGGCATGGGTTTAAGCAAAAAGATTTACGCAATGTCTTCACCAGAGGTATTGTAAATTATATCAATATACCTAAGCTAAGGCTTTTACCAATTAAGGAATTGAAGCTCCATGGGGACACTAAGGATAAGTGCTACTCCTACTTCAAAAATTGTGTGGTAGAAACATCCGCCGATAAGGTGGCGTTGCTAAAATACGAGGAGCTTGTCGGTTGCGTGTGGGCAAAACAGGTTCAACCCTTTAACTTCACATTGCTACCTTCCGATGCAAAAGCAGGGCAATTTGAAACCTTCTGCTATAGGTTAGCCAATAAGGATTCGCTAAGGTATAAAAGCTTACAATCAATTATCGGGTACATGCAGCACCGTTACTATATACCGTCTAAAGCTATAATCCCCTGCATACTTGATGAAACCATTACGAGTGCTTCGGATGAGGCACATGGGGGAACGGGTAAGACACTGCTGGGCCTCGGCCTTTCTTATATACGTAATGTAGTAGTTATAGATGGCAAGAGCTTTAATGCCAACGCCCCTTTCCCATACCAAAGGGTTGACAGGGATACCGATATAATATTTATTGATGATTTATCCCGCCAAACTTCATTCGAGTCATTTTTCAGCATACTGTCAACAGGAATTGAAATTAACCAAAAAGGAAAACCTGAATTTAAGATTCCACGGGAAGATACACCAAAGCCTTTCTTCACTTCCAATTTCCCAATCAGGTCGGTTATTGGGTTTTCTACCGAAAGGCGCAAAATCGAATTCGAGGTTGGCACTTATTACAATGAAAAGCGAAGCGTCAGGGATGATTTTGGCTGTGAGTTTTTCACAGATTGGGGCGAAGCTGAATACAATGCTATGTTTAACTTCTTCGTGCAGTGCACCCAATCATACTTGCGTGAAGGCATTATTAAACCACCTTCCATTAATACTGAATTAAGGAACCTTATTTCTACCGTTACCATTGACCTTAAAGAATTTCTCGATGATAAAATTGAGCAAAGGATTAAGAAATTAAATAAGCGTGATCTATACGCTGAATTCATAAAGGTTAACCCGGGCCAACGTGATTATAATCGCTCACAAAATAAGTTTATCGGCAGGGTACATAAGTATTTGGCATACATGAAAGCTTCTTTGAAGATACTTGACTATCGGGAAACACCTGCCGCCACTAAAATAAATATCGAGATTATCTACCCTGAAACGCTTGCCCAAGTTGAGAACAGCCAATCACAAGATACAACAGGGCAGGGATACAAGACTATTAGTAATGTTCAACACGAGTATATAGTGGTTGACACAAAAGAAAAGCGTGCTGAATTAATATCGCTACTTAACAGTTCTCACAGCTTTGTGTTTGATACCGAAACTGCCGCAGGTGATTCAGGCACTGCTCTGGACATACACTCCTTAACTCTTGTGGGTGTATCATTTGCCATTAAACCGGGCACTGCCTATTACTTACCTGTACCTGAAGAGGCAATAGAAGCAGAAGAAATACTGAAGGAGCTTCGCGCTGTATTTGAGAATGCCACCATCGAAAAGATTGGCCACAATTTAAAGTTTGATATTAATGTACTTAGGCGTTATGCTATAATGGTAAGAGGGCCTTTATATGATACAATGATAGCCCATTATCTATATGAGCCTGAAAGCCCGCATGGTCTCAAAGACGTTGCGCTTGAATTACTTCAATTCCAACAAACTCATATTGAGGAACTTATCGGTAAAGGTAAGGATCAATTATCCATGCGTGATATACCCATACACCAAATTACTGAGTATGCCTGCCAAGATGCTGATATAACTTTTCAATTATCGGCAAAGCTCAGGGAACTACTAAAAGACAGGGGTGTAGATAGTTTATTAGAAACAGATAATAAGCTAATATATGTTTTGGCTGATATGGAATATACAGGCATAAGGGTAGATTATAGTGTATTAGGTGCCCTTATAGATGAGGCTGACCCATTACTGGACAAATTGAGCAAAGAAATATACACGATTGCAGGTAAAGAGTTTAATGTTAATTCTTCGCCGCAATTGGGTGCAGTGCTTTTCGATCATTTAGGGTTACCTACTGTTGGAAAAACAAAAAAAGGTTCGCCTTCAACTGGTAAAAAAGACTTGGCAAAACTAAAAACTGAACACCCAATTGTAGCATTGATACTTGAGTACAAACAAACATCTTCAATAAAATCTTCATTCCTAATCGGCCTGCCCGATAAGATTAGCCCTGTAACAGATAGGGTGCATACGCAATTTAAACAGGCAAGGGTCGCAACAGGAAGGCTTAGTTCTTCTGAACCTAACCTGCAAAACATACCTAAAGGAAAAGAAGCAGGTATCGGCCAATATGTACGTAAAGCATTTATCCCTTCAAGCAGTAACCATAAGATTATTTCTGGTGATTATAGCCAGGTTGAACTTCGTGTTATGGCTCACATCTCTAATGACCCTGTAATGGTAGATGCTTTCAATAAAGGGATTGATATTCACATTGCAACGGCATCGAGGTTATTCGATATTCCATTTGAAGAGATAAAGAAAAATGGTACAGAAAGAAAGATAGCTAAAACAATAAATTTTGGATTGAACTATCTTATGGGCGCAAAAGGTCTGGCAGACCGCATGTCCAATGCTATAGGCAAAATGGTTGAAGTGACGGAGGCAGAAGAGTATATGGAACGTTACTTTACAGAGTTCGCAGGTGTTAAACGCTTTCATGACGAAGCATATTTTTCTGCGCTTGAAAAAGGTTATGCAGAAACCCTTTTCGGTCGCCGTCGTTATCTGCCAAAGCTTAATTCATTATTAGAACATGAACGTGCAAGCGCAAGGCGAATGGCCATAAATGCGCCCATACAAGGTACATCAGCAGATATAATGCGTATCGCTATGGTGGAATTACACAAGCAGTTAAACGTAGCTGGGCTCAAAAGTAAAATACTACTATCCGTCCATGATGAGATGGTTCTCGACTGCCCTGTTACTGAACTTGATGTTGTAATACCAATGACTAAAAGGGTAATGGAACAGGCAGTAAATTTAATTGTACCGCTCTTGGTTGAAATTGAAGCAGGCACAAATTGGTACGAAGCGCATTAAATAAACATATACGTGTATGCCTTCATTTTTATGGCTCGGGCATAATAGTTAAATTCGACAACATGGCAACTGTAAAACCAATTTTATGGAAATATCAGAAGAAACAAGATGGCACCCATGCCATTTCCCTTCGCGTCTGCAAAAACAGCAAATGCACCTATATACCGATAGGTTATTCCGTAAAAGAAAAAGAATGGGATGCGAGCTGTGGTGTTGTCAAGAAGCAACATCCTAACTCCGCACGATTAAATAACCTTATAGCTAAACGGGTAGCCGAATGTCGTGATGTAGCAATTGAAATGGAAACTAAAGACGCGTCAATAGGTGTCAAAAAGATTAAGCAAAAATTAAAAGGTACCGGTGGCAGTGACTTTTTTAGTTTCGCTTTTGAATTCCTTAAGCAATATGATAACGAAGAAGCTTGGGGGACATATAAAAGTTACAAGAGCGCCATTGTCAAGTTCCAGGAATTCATGAGCAACCGCAGCCTTGCGTTTAATGACCTCGATTATAAGCTGATGCAGGATTACCGCAGCCACCTTATTGCAATAGGGAACAACGCAAATACCCGTACACAAAAAATCAAAAAGATTAGAACGATTTATAAAACTGCAATAAAAGCGGGCATAGCTGAAAAAGACCGATACCCGTTTGAAGGCATGCAAATGGAACACAATAAAACGAGAAAAGAGAAATTGGATGTAATTGAACTTAATACAATAAGGGGGCTGGAATTAGAACACGATTCCATAATATGGCACGTTCGCAATATATTCCTGCTCTGTTTCAACCTACAGGGAATGCGATTTGGCGATGCAGTGATGCTGAAGAAGAGCAATATATCATACGATAGGTTAGAATACACGATGGATAAGACTGGCGACATTATGTCCGTTCTATTAACTGAAGAAGCGGTATCTATTTTGAAAGGGTATGACTTACATACTAAAGCAGACGAAGATTATATTTTCCCATTGCTTAACAATAGTATGCGCGGATACAAATATGAAAAGGTATCCTCGGCCACAGCAGTTGCAAATAGGTACCTCAAGAAGATTGCTGAACTTGCCTGCATCGACAAATGTATTAGCACACATACTGCACGCCACTCATGGGCTCAACTTGCAAAAAGTAAAAATATAGGAACTTCGGTAATTCAACAAGCGTTTGCACATTCAAGCAGCAAGACAACCGAGATATATCTTGAAAGCTTTTCCAATAATGTTATCGACGAGGCCAATAAGATTGTAGTAGGGAAATAAATAAACCTATCTATTTAACGTAATATTTTACGATAGTTGATTTTATTTTCTTCAATCCTTTGGAATCTAAAAGTTCCATGAGTTTTTTACCATCGTACCAAGTATCAATGTTCGCCGGTTTAATTTTCCCTTTATTAAGGCCATCCATAAATACTACTGCTTCATCTTGAAACCCAGCAGAAGTAATAAAGCATCCTGTAACTTTAGGGTTATTGTATTGAGTGCTCAGTATTTTTTTTGCAAATGGAAAAGTCTTTCCATAAAACCATTTAACTGTACTTTTTTCTTCACTACTTCCAAGTTGAAATTTAGCGGTTGAATTATACCCCTTTAACTCAATAACAGTGTATTCATTTAAATTAGAATTATGAATAATGAAATCATACTCATAATGTTCCTTATTATTCTTCGGATCCTTTAGTATTTTACTATGTTCAATGGTTGAGTCAGGGAAAATGTTTTTAATAAGAGGGTACATTAAAAATTCAAAAAGGTCTCCTTTAATATTTTTCAGATTATCTTCTTGCCCTGAATCCTTTACGGTAGAAAGTGTTTTGATAATCTTACTAATATCATTACTGTCATTACTTAAAGAAGATTCGTCAATCCGTAAAGCATTTAAATTTTCAATGACCTGGTGGATATTTGAACCATATATTTCTCCTAAGTCAAGAGTTAAAAACCCTAATTTGCGGGTAGTATTATATACTTCTTGCGTATCAATTTTTGCATATACTACTATCGGTAGTACTTTCCGTATACCCGTTTTTACACTATTTAAAACAGATTGAACTCTTGAATAGAAACCTTGAAGATCATGATCAGTGTATGTGCGATTAATCACAATATCCATCGCAACAAGCGTTTGCTTATCTGAAATATTTGTTGTAGAACTTTTTCTTGGATTAATCCCGGTTGTTTTGGTATATGCAATAGAATCCCATACAAAATTATTATGCCTTACACCCTCCGAAGGAGTTGCTTTATTCCTGTATTGCATACTATTATTATCAATAATATTAAACCCCCTCAGTGAGCGTAAAATGTCGGGAATAAACATCGCATCGGTTTTCATTCGCGCATAATGCTGGGCTGTATAAGCATCTGCCCTTTCTACAGCACTTGGCCTCAGCAAATATTTCACACCTCTTGCATCGGTGATAATTTCTACCATCCGCAATAACTCAAGTTCAGCAATAAGTTTTCCTAAAGTGTCCGTTTTAGTTTTTTCTGCATCTAATGCAGCCCCTGCCACTTTAAATGCCTCATGAAAAGATATTATTCCATCATTTAAATCCATTAATGAAATAATCCTATATAAAGTAGGGCGATGGATTTTGGTGATCTTAAGAATCATTTCCTTATTTAAGAACTTCCCTTTAGGTAAATAGACAAACTGCCCGTTTCCAAAAGTTACACGAGAGTCCGAATCAATAATTCCATTTATTACAGCGCGTTGTATTACCTTTCTTGCATTATCAGATGAAATTGAAAATTTCTCCTGAAGACTTATATTTAAATCTTTGCCAAGCGCAAATCCTGCACCCTGTACAAATGTTGTTATGTATTGCTCATGTGTATTCATTTTACCAGTTTTGTCACACTGCCCTTATTAATTTTATTTAATTCATAAAAGGGGCATATTAAATTTTAATACTTCTATATGAAGAAGAAGTATTTAACTGAATATCAATTATTTACTGTTTTAGTATTTGTAACTTAATGGTCTTAATTCAATATTTCCTTGTCCCATACATATACAATAGTAGCAAAAGTTATCATATTATATACCCTAATCTGGAGTATTCCTTTATTGCAGATAATTACACCCGTAGATGAAATAAAATGGCCTATTTTGTATTAACTATAAATACACTTACTTTTCTTCATTATAGTATATCTTATAATATTTTCTTCCATCCTTTTCTACTCCTTGTTCAATCATCCGCCTATCGCCATGTATATAAACATGAAAATTTTTGTCAAGCTTCAATACACTTTTAAAAATACGAGCTTGTTTTTTAACTGCCTGTGGTGATATTTCAAAATTGTCGGAAAGCTCAATATCATTATTTCCCCGAAATGTGGAATCAAACTCACGGAACGATTTTATTATACCATTGTCCTGAAGGACATCTCTTTCAAATTCCTTTTTATCAAAGTTGTCATTGTTTTTAAAATATGCCATTGAGCGATTTAACATATCAATTTGATCCGCCTTTGTAACTTCAAATTCTTCTGTAAGTTGCTTTGACACATAGT
>JABCZW010000036.1 GCA_013289475.1 Bacteroidota bacterium | reverse complement strand
TTGGCATTAATTCGCGGTTCTCTTTTCAAGATTGTTACGGAATTCAATAATTGACTTGCTTCATTTTTTGTATCTATTGCACGAATTAAAGGGTAGGTGCTTTCTATATTCCAGTTAGGCAGATTGCAGAGCTCAAGCAGTTTTTTAGCGCCGGGTGAACTTTTGAATAATTTATAAAGGTGTGCGGGTAATGAAACAAGTGGCTTAGGGAATCCTGCTGCCCATTTCATCTTTTCTAATTTGTACAGTCTTTTAAATAAAGGATATCCGGCAAACAATTCATCACCTCCAAGGCCCGATAATGCCATAGTAATGCCTTCTTTCTTTGTAGCCTCCGATACCACATAGCTGTTCATGCCATCGCCACTAGGATGATCCATAGCGCCTAATGCCTCAGGCAGCTTATCGAGGAATAGCTTTAATGAAAGCTTTATTTCGTGATGCTCGGTATTGTATTGTTCTGCTATTTGTCTTGCATAGGGGCCTTCATCAAATTTGTCTTCTATAAAATTCACAGAGAATGTTTGCACCTTCTGCGACATTAGTTTCGACATCATTGCCACAATAATGCTCGAATCTATTCCGCCTGAAAGAAATGCCCCGAATGGTACATCAGCAACCAAGCGCATCTCAACCGCATCATAAAGCAAATGTTGCACATCCTTGCAGATTTCTTCATAAGGTTTGCCTTCTGGTTGGTTAGGTATATCGAAAAGGCTCCAGTATTTTTTCTGCAGAATATTACCCGGTTCATTTTCTTTAATAAGCATATAATGGCCCGGCATCAGCATCGATACATTTTCGATTATCGTTTGCGGTGCATGTACGGTTTGATATGTTACATAATCATTAAGTGCAGCATTATTTATTTTTTTAGGAACAATGCCACTTTTTAATAAAGCCCTTATTTCAGATGCAAAAGCAAATGCTTTACCATTATGCCAGTAATAGAGTGGCTTAATGCCTAACCTGTCACGGGCAATAAAGAGTTCTTTCTTTTCTTTATCCCAAATAGCCAGGGCATACATGCCATTAAAATATTTCAGGCAATCTGTTCCCCATTTTTGGTATGCAGCTAATATTACTTCGGTATCGCTCTGTGTCTGGAAAGGGTATGCCATAGCCTGCATATCGCCCGAAAGGGCCCGCTGTAATTGCAGTTTTAATGACTTGAAATTATAAAGCTCTCCGTTATATACAATTGCCAATCGCCCGTCGGCTGAGAACATAGGCTGGTGGCCATTTTTAGACAAGTCTATAATACTTAAGCGGCGGTGGCCGAGGGCGACTTTATTTTCGAAAAAAGTTCCTTCGTCATTTGGGCCACGGTGTGCTATTGCCTGCAACATACGGGAAACATTCCCTGTTGCATCATTACTTTCTCCAAGTAGGCCACATATTCCGCACATCTATTCTTTAGTTATTTATCATTGCCGGTTTCATCTGGCCTATAATCTGCATAAACGTTGTTGCCTTTATAAATAATACAAGGGCCTAGTTCTATCATATCTGACCATAATACTGAGCGGTCGGCAAAAAATTTCATGAGCTTAATATCGCGTTTTGTAAACAAAGTGAGAAGGTGTTCGCTACAACTATCTATAATTTTATCAGGTTTTAAAGTATCATCGCGGTACATATTATTCAAATAAAATACATGATTACCTGAAATCAAAAACACATTATGAGGGAATCCATTCAGGTATCTTCCTTGAGGCCCCTTTTTAGCATAATCGCGGGTTGAATATAAGCCATCTTTACTTGTTGTGTTTACTATTAAAGGTTCAACAGCTATATAATATCCCGGGTATTTTGTTGTATCATTCCATCTTCGGTCTAATGAATGTGTAAAAGACGTATCAGTTGAACCACAAAAGAATCTTTTAAAAAAAGGTTTAAGAATCTTGAATTTAGCTTGAGCTTCAGGCTTGTATTCGTCCTTGTATGATTGAAGTGAGTATTCGTCTTTTCCTATTTCCAATTTCTGACCAAAACAAATAGTAGAAGAAAGTGAAAGAGAGATTATAAGTGTGGCTATAAGGCGATACATAACTTATTCTCCTTTAAATACAGGCTTTCTTTTCTCTAAAAATGCTTTTACTCCTTCTGCATTATCGTATGTTTTTGCAGCCATGGCTTGCATTTCGCCTTCCATTTCTAATTGTTGTGCAAGGTTATTATGCATTGATTCGTTAAGCAATTTTTTTGTCAGGCCCAATCCCCTTGTTGGCATTTGTGCTAAGTGTTCAGCAAGTTTTTCTGCTTCACTCATTAAAGTTTCATCGGGCAATACTTTGTATATCATGCCAAATTCCAAGGCCTGTGGTGCAGATACTTTATCGCCTAACATCATCAATGCTGTAGCGCGTTGCATGCCAATCAAGCGTGGTAAAAAGAAAGTTCCTCCGCTATCGGGTATTAAGCCGATTTTACTGAAGGCTTGTATAAATGAAGCAGAACTTGCAGCTAAAACAATATCGCATGCAATTGCAATGTTGGCACCAGCACCGGCTGCAACTCCATTTACGGCACATACTACTGGCTTTTCAATATTGCGTATTTTGTTAATGATAGGATTGTATTGTTGTTCTACAATTACTTTAATATCTACTCCGGGAGCAGTGGCTGCTGCAAGGTCCTGCCCTGCACAAAATGCCCTGCCTGCACCGGTCAATAATACTGCACGCACTGTTTTATTGTTGGCACATTCATCTAATGCCGATTGCAGTTCCTTGGCCATTGGCATAGTAAAACTGTTCAGCACATCAGGGCGATTGAGTGTTATTTTGCCAACCCCGTTTTTAATAGAAAAACTAATACTTTCCATATTTGTTATGTTTTACCGCGAAGACGCTAAGGCGCAAATTCTTATAGTTGTTTATCCGAACTTTCTTTGCCATTGCGTCTTTGTGTCTTTGCGGTGAGAAAATTATATGCATTTAAAATAGTCGAATGGTTCTTTGCAGGTATTGCAAACATATAATGACTTACAGGCTGTCGAGCCAAAAAAACTTTTCATCTCTGTATCGGCAGAACCGCAGCGAGGGCACTTTATAAGTTTAGCGTGGTTACCCAAAATGCTTTTATCGGGCGATGATTTTTCAGGCGGTGCAATTCCATATTCCTTTAGCTTTCTCTTGCCTTCATCACTAATCCAGTCAGTCGTCCATGCAGGTGAAAGAATGGTTTTAATATCGAATTGGCTGATGCCTTTTTCTTTCAGCTTGGCACGAATATCATCCTCAATAACATTCATGGCCGGGCAGCCCGTATAAGTAGGGGTAATGGTTATATGGCTTCCTTCGGCATCTACTTCTATCTTGCGTATAATACCAAGGTCAACTACACTCAAAACCGGTACTTCCGGGTCGAAGACTTCTTGCAGGTAATCTAATATTTGTTCCCTGGTTGCCATGTTTACCACTTAGCACCCGGGTAGGCACGCTGCATGAACTGCATTTCGGCTAATAAAAACCCCAGGTGTTCTGTATGTATTCCTTTTCTGCCGCTCTTCATCATAAAGGTGCGTTCAGGAATCTTTATCGTTGCGTCGTCTAATATTTGTTTAAGGGTAGCATCCCATTGTTTGCGAACACCAGCCATATCAGGAGCAATCTTTTCTGCAATAAGCAATTTGTCTCCCTCAACTCCCTCAAACATATCATCAGTAAACATCCATAAGTTATCAATTGCATCTTGTACACGTTTATGGCTTTCTTCTGTTCCATCCCCTAATCTTATCAACCAATCGCTGCAATGTCGGAGGTGGTAAGTGGTTTCTTTTACCGCTTTTTCGGCTATAGCGCGCAAATGCTCATTAGTGCTGCTTAACAATGCTGTCTGCAAATGATAGCTGAAAGCAGTGAACAAAAACTGGCGCATCATGGTATTGGCAAAATCGCCGTTGAGTTGTTCTGTAAGTATGCTGTTCTTATAAGCCATTACATCGCGCAGATAAGCCAAATCATCCTCAGAACGGCCTTTGCCTTCTAATTCGCCTGCATAGCTTAAGTACAAACGTGCCTGGCCAATAAGGTCAAGCGATATATTGGTTAGTGCTATATCTTCTTCTAATATCGGTCCGTGGCCGCACCATTCCGATAAACGGTGCCCAATTATTAAACTGGTGTCACCTAACCATAATACGTAATCGAAAAGGGCTTTATTTACAGCATTTGTATCGTTCATGGGTCAATTTTTAAGAATAACAAAGTTAAGATTTAAATTGTTTATATTAATGTTATATATAAGAAATCAGGCATTTGAAACATGCTCAATACCCTAAGTTTTTTAATTCAAGCCTTATTTCTTTTGCCGTTTTGTATTTTGCATGCTGTTTAGTTCCATCCCGGTTTTCGCAATCACAACCCCCGCTTAGTTTTTCACTTAGATCTTTATCATACTTAAGGATTGTTCTATCATTGACCACTGATTTATGGTAAATGAATGTTTCATAAAGTGTGCCACTAAAATCGTAATGCCGTTGATTATAGGAGGCTATAAGTATTAGGTCTTTTTGATTGCTTTTTGTTGCTTTTGCAAAGAATACACTCTCAATTTGGGGGGCATCTCCTTCTTCATCAATAGTATCAATTATTGCTTTTTGGTACACGTTTTTTTCTGTTTGAAAATAAACGCAACCTACAAGGCGCAGACAATCTTCTTGTGAGGGGTCATTACTTATTGGGAGTTTGTATTTCTGTCCGTAAAATGCAATTATAACCTGAACAGAATCCCATTTAGTTTCTATTATTGCCCCTCCTTTATCTGTGTCTATAATAGTTCCACCTGGGTTGTTTCTGGATGCAAAATGTTCTATGTTCTCATTTTCTACCCGTTTAATAGTTTGCCCGTCTAATAAGTAACTTAATAATGTGAAAATTAAAATTAATATGTGATTTTTCATATTGATGCCGTGTTATAACAAAAATAATGTTGTTTTACCTTCTGCCATTTTAGTTTAACTCACAAAACCAAAACCCCTGTGCCCTTGGCCCTTTTATGGGTGGATGGTCCTTGCTTACTTTTATCTCTAATGGTTTATATATTTTCTCGCCTTTTTCAAATTTTACAGACTCTTTAAATATAGGCCCATCAAAACAAAAGCTATGGAACTCACCATTTTCGCCACAAGGGTCAACATTGGCAGGCAGTTTTTTTACAAACTCGGCGGTGAATAATTCTCCTACTTCCTTTTCTCCCAAATATGCATCGTTGGTGCAGCAGAGGATTGTTTTAAAACCTGCATTTATAAAGTCTGAGGCTAGTTTTGTGGTCTCTATCTTCCATAAAGGATAAACTCCTTTAAAGCCTGCTTTAGCGAGGTTGTTATCACGGTAAGTGCGTAGGTCTTCTAGAAAAATATCTCCGAAAATTACATGTTCGATGCCTTTTGCTTTTTGTTCCAGTAAAAATGCCTCCATATTGCGCTCATACTCTTCGTTACTGCCTTCGCGCACATACATTTTGTACCAGGGTAAGCCAATGCTTTTGGCCTGCTTTTCAACCAATTCTTCCCGCACCCCATGCATAGATACCCGCTTGAAATTCTCATTTATAGTGGTAAACAAGGCTTCAACACTGTATTCTTTTTGTTCTAATACCTTATATAAAGCATAAGCGGAGTCTTTACCGCCGCTCCAGCAAAAGATGGCTTTTTTCATAAGGCGAAGATAGTATTTAGGCTAAATGATAGCCTTAATTGAAGAAAATAAAGGTGTTTAGCATAGGTGATAACCTGTTGATAATATTGGGCAGGGGAGGGGTAAATGCAATTGGGTTTAGCTTAATTTTGCGTCTTATAAAAAAACACAATGTCAGCAGCAAAATATACGGAAGACAGCATTCGGTCATTAGATTGGAAGGACCATATCAGGTTCCGCCCGGGTATGTACATAGGTAAGTTGGGCGATGGTTCATCACAGGATGATGGTATTTATGTGCTTATTAAAGAGGTTATTGATAATGCCATTGACGAATTTGCAATGGGTCATGGTAAAAGTATAGAGGTTACTATAAAAGATAAAACTGCAACCGTACGTGATTTTGGCCGTGGTATACCGCTTGGTAAAGTGCTGGATTGTGTGGCTAAGATTAACACAGGTGCCAAGTACGATTCGGAAGTATTTAAAAAATCGGTTGGATTGAATGGGGTAGGTACCAAAGCAGTTAACGCGCTGTCGGGATATTTTAAAGTGCAATCTGTCCGTGAAGGCAAAACCAAAATAATAGAATTTAAAAAGGGTGAAGTATTCAACGATCATAAGATAGTTTCATCTGATGAAGCTGATGGAACTATAATCACTTTTCAGGCCGATGATGGTATTTTTCCGAATCACCATTACATAACTGAGCATGTTGAGCGCATGCTTTGGAATTACGCCTTCCTGAATACCGGGCTTAAGATAAAGTTCAACGGAGCTAAAATAGAATCTGAGAAAGGCCTTTTCGATCTGCTTGAGCACAATATTAATAGCCCAATATTATATCCTATCATTCACCTTAAGGGACCGGATATTGAGGTTGCAATGACTCATAGCGTGCAGCAATATAGTGAAGAGTATTATTCATTTGTAAACGGCCAGCATACCACGCAAGGCGGTACACATTTAAATGCATTCCGTGAAGCAGTGGTAAAGACTGTACGTGAATTCTATAAAAAGAATTTCGAAGCAGCTGATATTCGCAAATCTATTGTAGCAGCTATAAGTTTAAAAGTAGAAGAACCTATATTCGAATCGCAGACCAAGACAAAGCTGGGTTCCCAAGATATGGGGCCGAAAGGGCCTTCCATACGTACCTATATAGGTGACTTTATTAAGACCGAGCTCGATAATTTTCTGCATAAAAATGAACAGGTAGCTGAAGCCTTATTACAGAAAATTGTTCAGTCGGAAGAAGAGCGCAAGGCAATGGCGGGTATTCAAAAACTTGCCAAGGAACGCGCCAAGAAAGCCAGTCTGCATAATAAAAAATTGCGTGATTGCCGTGTTCATTATAATGATAATAACGAAAGACGTTTAGAAACAACCCTGTTTATCACCGAGGGTGATTCTGCAAGTGGTTCTATTACAAAATCACGTGACCCTAATATACAGGCGGTATTTAGTCTTAAGGGTAAGCCTTTAAATACGCATGGACTTACTAAAAAGGTAGTTTATGAGAATGAGGAATTCAGCTTATTGCAAAGTGCGCTAAATATTGAAGAAAGTATTGAGGAGAACTTGAGATATAATAACGTAGTTATAGCTACCGATGCCGACGTGGATGGTATGCACATTCGCTTGCTGTTGATGACTTTCTTCCTGCAGTTTTTCCCCGACCTGGTTAAGAACGGGCACTTATATATTTTAGAAACACCTTTGTTCCGTGTGAGAAATAAGAAAGAAACGCACTATTGTTATTCTGATGAGGAAAGACAAAAAGCAATAAGCAAATTAGGTGGCAAGCCCGAAATAACAAGGTTTAAAGGACTTGGTGAGATATCACCAGATGAATTTAAATTCTTTATTGGTAAGGATATCCGCCTGCAGCCGGTTATTATTGGAGCTGAAACTAAGATAGCAGAGGTGCTAAATTACTTCATGGGTAAAAACACTCCCGAGCGCCAGGAGTTTATCATCAATAACCTGAAAGTAGATAAGGAAGAAGGCGTTGAGGTTGTTGCAGAGGCTACCGAGTAAAATCGGTTTCGTAAATATTAGTATTGCCTACATTATCTACTACAACTAATTTTAGATGGTGTTTTCCTTCGCCCACATGGCTGTCAAATGTGTAGTATAGCATATCTTTCTTTGGGTTGAACTCCATTAATATCCAATGCCCATCAACATAAGCGTTAAATGTGGCAATGCCTGAAAGATTATCGCTGATTTCAATTTCAATAGATGAGCTTTTGCTCATATCCTTATTTTTATAAATGTTAATTGGCTTGATGGTTGGGCGCACATTATCCATCATAATAGCAAATGAGCCAAAGTTTTTAGGATGTGCAGTTATATAACCTTTTTCATATGTACCACCAATGCAGTTGGTGTGTTTTCCGTCAATCTGAACAATAACTGAACGCTTCATTATTGAATCGGCCAGGGGAGCAGATGGTTGTATGCTTATTGTAAAGTTGTTGTTGAACGGCACATATTTATCGCCCACATTATAAACTGCAGAGTAAACGTGAAGGCTCGTTGTATCCATAGTGCAACGGAAGCGTGTGTTTTCAAAAAGTACTTTTTCAGGAATATGCAGTTTCATTCCCTTTAGTTCATAATCAAAATCTTTGCGCCAGTTTATTACCCTGCTATTAGGTAAGCTGTCATGGAATATGCTTCCCATTTTAGTTTCACTTTGCAGTGTAAATGGTATAGAGGTTATATTTCCGTTGAAGTCGCCAATAATATATTTCATGTGGTGTGCCTGCCCATTCTTGCAAGTGATCCTGCCACGGTGGCTTATCTTCTTGTAAATACCAAGGGCATCATTATCGGTCTGGAAACTATGTTCAATGGTTCTGTCCTCTTTTTTATAAGCTTTAAAATCTACGTGACCGTTAACATAATGGATGGAGCCAAAACTCAGTTCATCCATCTTGCTATAGTATATAGTGTCAGTTCCTTCAACTAATAATTGAGAGTAAGGGCCATTATGGCCTGTCCCTTCTTCACCCATATCGTAAGTGCTAACACCCACGCCAATTTTGCCATATACACGAATGATAGAGTCTGCTTCTGCTACATATCCTTTCCCTTTCTTTTCGGCTCTTATATAAAGTGGTTCATGTTTTCCGTTTACATTACTTGAATCGTTCAAGGGATAAATGCAAATTCCACGTATTACCGGCGGCTCATGGTCGACCGTAGTAAGCCCGAATAGCATAGGATTAAGCGGATCTTCGCTTTTCTCGTCTCTTATTTCAAAATGTAAATGCGGGCCATCAGCTCCACCGGTACTGCCCGAATATGCAACTGTATCGCCTTTCTTTACAGGGATTTCGTTTGGTGTAAGCTGAATATCAACTGAGAATTTTTGCCTTTCATATTGTATCTTCCGCAGGTATTTTGTGATTACGGGATTATACCTGCTCAAGTGCCCGTAAACGGTCACAAAGCCATTAGGATGTGTAATGTAAAGCGCATTACCATATCCATAGGCCGATACATTTATTCGCGAAACATATCCATCGGCTGCGGCATGTACAACAAGCCCATCCTGCTGGTTGGTTTTCATATCGAGCCCGGTATGGAAGTGGTTGCTGCGTATTTCGCCAAATGTACCGGCAAGGGTAATTGGTATATCAAGAGGATTTATAAAATAATTCTTCGGAAATTTATCTTGCTCTTTTATTGTATTGGTATATGCGAAAGACAGAACGAGTAAGCATGAAAGTAAAGTGGAATTAAGCGATATCTTCTTTTGCATAGACTGGAATGATTTTAATAAAACGGTTTAACCTATGCAAAAGTATTTACGTTCGATGCTGCAATTCCGCCGATTATGAAAAGGTATCAACGTAGTAGTGTCAACTATTTTGTAATGGAAATAGTTTGGTCTATAAACCAAATTCGCGGATAATTCCTACCTGTATGAAGTTATTGCCAAGGTTCAGTACATTGCTGCTAACCGTGCTTCCCGATTGAGTATATATGCCCTGGTTAAGTGGGATTTTTGTAGAATAGAAATTGATCTTTTCGCTGTAAATTAATGAATAGCTCCATGAAATACCCGCAAAAACGTCGATGGCCTTGGTTCTGTACATCAGGCTGGCACCAGCCGATACGCAAAGGCTGTTGTTTATATAATTGACGTTTTTAATATAAGCACCAACACTGTTTCCATTAACAACAAAACCCAGATTAGTTGTATCGCTATAGCTCCCCAATCCATAAGAAATGTTTTCGTAGAATACATTAAAACTGGCTCTCAGCCTGAAATTCTTTTTCTTATCAAGTGACATAAAATAGCCAAGGCCCGCTCCAATATTCCAGTTCCATGTGTTTTGTGCATACCCTACCGAAATGTCTATAAAATGAATTAATAAGTGGCTATCCAGGTTTTCTTCAACCCCAATGCCAATATTCGGAGTGTGGTTAAAGTTCCTTACATCAAAATCATGTCGCATTACATACCCACTATTTACAGAAGTGTATTTAAAAGTAAGGTCCTGGTTAATGCTCTTCATACTATAATCCGCAGCCCAAAATCTTACACCCAGAAAATCAGAAAACATTTCCCTTCCGGCTGAGTCAGGTATTACTTGCATAATATCCTGGGCAGATGAGATATGGCATATAAGAATTAAAAGCAATGCAAAAAGTGATTTTTTCATATAAACGGAAGGCCAAAAGTAGTATTACTATATAATAAGTAAACGGTTAAGCATTTAAGTATAGTATGTTTCGTATATAATTGGCTGATAACCAGTGTGTATTTGTGATTGATTGGACTGCCTGGCCTCATTTTATAGAATTTGATGATTGGTCATACTTTGGTGAAACCTTTTTTTATATCTTTGCAGCCCTAAATACAAAAACCGTTATACATGTCCTTAAAAATTCGTTTACAAAGACAAGGGAAAAAGAAACAACCTTTTTACCATATTGTGGTGGCCGATTCTCGTTCTCCACGCGATGGAAAATATATTGAAAGGCTTGGTACCTATAACCCTAAACACGACCATGAAGGTGTTAATATGGATAGTGCCAAAACACTTGAGTGGCTCGAAAAAGGCGCATTGCCAACCGATTCTTGCCGTCATATTTTGACTGAACAAGGTATTTTGTTCAGAAAGCACCTTCAAAGAGGTGTTAAGAAAGGTTTATTTAACCAGGAACAAGCGGATACCCAGTATACCAAATGGGTTACTGAAAAGGGACAAAAGCATACTGAAAAGAAAGATGCTAAGTTGACTTCTGCTAAGGAAGCTTACAAAGCGCGTATTGCTGCTGAAACATCTTCACGCGAAGCTAAAGCAAAGGCAATTGCAGCTAAGAAAGCTGCCGCTGCTGAAGCTGCTGCTCCTGCTACCGAAGCTCCTGCTGCTGAACCAACTGCACCGGCTGCTGAATAATTAGTAAATACTATATTTTATATAAAGGAAAGACCCGCATTTGCGGGTCTTTTTCTTTTGTGCTTTATCTGGTATCTTAGTGTTTTACCAAACTGTGTTCGCCTAAATACTTAATTACGCTTTCTTCTATTGCTTTTTCAGGGTCAGTTCCTTCCGAAGCAGGTACAAACTTCTCTCCGGTTATCTTTTCATAAAGCTCCATGTAACGATTCGAAACCGATAATACGAATTCATCACTCATGGCAGGGATCTTTTGCCCTTCTTTGCCCTGGAAGTCATTTTCAATAAGCCATTGGCGTAAGAACTCTTTCGATAATTGCTTCTGAGGTTCTTTTCTCTTCTGGCGTTCTTCATAACCTTCTTTGTAGAAGTATCTGGAAGAATCTGGAGTATGAATCTCATCTATCAAATATATCTTGCCATCATACAAGCCAAATTCATATTTAGTGTCTACTAATATCAAGCCTTGTTTAGCCGCCATTTCGGTACCACGCTTAAACAGCATCCGGGTATAATGTTCCAGTTGCTCGTAGTGTTCGTTTGATACCAGTCCTTTTTTCAAAATGTCGCTTTTCGAAATATCTTCATCATGCCCCACATCAGCCTTGGTAGTAGGAGTAATGAATGGCTCCCTGAAAGCGTCGTTTTCATGCATGCCCTCAGGTAACTTTACTCCGCAAAGTTCACGTTTGCCTGAACTGTATTCTCTCCAGGCATGGCCTGTAAGATAGCCGCGTATTACCATTTCTACTTTAAATGGCTGGCACATTTTGCCAATACTAACCATTGGGTGAGGTACTGCTGTAATCCAGTTTGGGACAATATCAGCAGTGGCTTTCATAAAGTGTGCCGCAATCTGGTTAAGCATTTGCCCTTTATAAGGAATGCCGCGTGGTAATACCACATCGAATGCCGATACCCTGTCACTCACAATCATAACAAGCATTTCGTCATTGATGTTGTATACATCACGAACCTTGCCTTTGTAAAAACTCTTCTGCCCCGGAAATTTGAAATTGGTTGCTGTTATTGTTTTCATAGTTAAATTATTATTTAGTTGTTGCTTTAGCGGCAGCAGCAGCTGCTGTCTGTCCATCGTATATGCTCAAAATCTTCCTTACCAGTTTATGACGTACCACATCATTTACATCTAAGAAGATAGTATCGATGCCCGGTACATCGTTAAATATTTTAACCGCCTGTGTAAGGCCAGATGACTGCTTGAACGGAAGATCGGTCTGGGTCATATCACCTGTTACAATAAACTTAGCTGAACTGCCCATACGTGTAAGGAACATTTTCATCTGGCTTTCGGTGGTATTCTGCGCTTCGTCCAGAATAACAAAAGCATTGTTAAGTGTACGGCCACGCATAAAAGCTAATGGGGCAACTTCTATTATCTTGTTTTCGAGATATGATTGAAGCTTGTCGCCCGGTAGCATATCAAACAATGCATCATATAAAGGTTGCAGGTATGGATCCAGTTTTTCTTTCAAATCACCGGGTAAAAAACCCAAGTTTTCTCCTGCTTCTACAGCGGGGCGGGTAAGTATAATTTTACGCACTTCCTTATTCTTCATTGCTCTAACGGCCAGTGCTACTGCTGTATAGGTTTTTCCTGTTCCTGCCGGGCCTACAGCAAATACCAGGTCATTCTTCATGGAACTTTGTACCATTCTAAGCTGGTTCGGGGTCCTTGCCCTTACAACCATGCCATTATTGCCATATACTATAATGTTTTCGTCTGTGGTGCCATTCTCCTGTTGTCCATGTCCCTGGCTTTTTAAAATGCGGTCTATATCAATTTCATTAAGTGCATGATATTTACGGAAGTGTTCCATCATCCAATATATCTTCCTTTCTAAAGCTTCCAGGTCGTTTTCATCACCGGTAATACGCAGGGCATCTCCGCGGGCCACTATTTTAATATTGGGGAAGTGTTCTTTTATTACTCCCATCTTGGAGTCATTTATGCCATAGAGTTCAACGAGCGGGATGTCTTTGATGAAAATCTCTTTTTCTGCCATTAGGGAATTTTTAGTTGATGAGATGCAAAAGTATACTAAGGGATTTTATATTACTTTTGAAGTTTATAAAAAGATTTCCACAAAAGGGGCATTTATATCAGCAATTGTTAATATGCCGATAATTACACTTACTTCCGATATGGGAACTTCCGGTTATTATGCGGGGAGTGTAAAGGCTGCCATTCTTAATCTTTTGCCAACAGCCACAGTAGTTGATATCACCCATCATATCAAGCCTTTCCACGTTAGTTCGGCTGCATTTATCATAAAGAATGTCTATAGCCAATTTCCTAAAGGAACGGTTCATATAGTATCGGTTGATTCACTTGCCGGGCGAAATCCTCGTTTTTTGGCTATGGAGGCTGATGGCCACTATTTTGTTGGGCCTGATAATGGTCTTTTTAGTCTGGCATTAGATAAACTGCTTGGCAAAGTGGTGGAAATAAGCATTGCACCTGAAATGAACGCTATTACCTTTCCTGCCCGTGATGTTTTTGCCAAAGTGGCCACGTACCTTGCCAATGGGGGCACATTAGATGTTGTTGGGAAGGGTGTTACTGATTACCAGCGCCCTTCAGCATGGCAACCAACCTATGATGCCAACAGTATTACGGCGGTTGTGGTTTATTCCGATGAATATGGTAATTGTATATGTAATCTCGATAAAGCGCTTTTTGCCCAAATAGCAAAAGGCAGGCCTTTTGTAATTGATGTTAAAGGATATGGTATTGAGGCTATTTCAAATTCATATAGCCAAAGCCCTAAAGGGGAGATAGTGGCCATGTTCTCCAGTTCCGGTATGTTGGAACTGGCAATTAATCATGGTAATTTGACTGAGCTAATTGGTATAAAGGAAGGCGATATGGTTAAGATAACCTTTGAATAAATGGTTTTGCTTTTCTCAGTCCGATTCATATCTTTGTAAAGTTAGTCCCCGAAAACTAAGCACTAATTATTTTATTATGAAAAAGCAATTACTTTTTTCATTGTGTATTACTCTTGCCATAATGGGTTTTGCCCAAACCCAACCGGCTCAGCCAGCTACTGGCTATGGTGGCTTGGCGGCAGCATATACTTCAGTAACTACTTTTAATTGCGACGATGGCGCTACGGGTTTTATGCTTTACATCCCTGCAAGCCTTCATGCCGATTCACTCCCGTTAGTTGTTTTTGATCATGGTTTTGGAGAATGGAACCCTTTACGTTATGCACGTTGGATAGACCACATGGTTAAGAGAGGTAATATTGTTGTGTTTCCACGATACCAGAAGAGCGAATACACTACCCTTTCAAGCAGTTTTACGCCGAATGCCGTTACAGGTATATTAAGGGCAATAGATACAATTAAAAATCATCCAACCTGGACTCAGCCGGAACTGGATAAAGTGTTTTATGTTGGCCATTCTTATGGAGGCTTAATATCGGCCAATCTTGCTACTCAATATGCTTCATATAAAATTCCCAAGCCTAAAGCTATTTTAATGGCTTGCCCGGGCTATGGCTCATATCCCGGCGGACAGTTAAGTAGTTACAGCGCTATGGATAGTTCTATATATGTGCTTGATATATTTGAGCGTAATGACTCTGTTGTTGATTCTACTTTTGCATTACAGGTTTTCAATCAAACAACATCGGTTCCGTATGCACATAAAAACCTGGTTATACATTTTCCTGATAACACAGGTACGCGCCCCATAACATCAACCCACGGTGAAGCAAGTTGCATAGATTCGGCTTATGATAACGGAGATAGGGGAGTGGTTATGGCCCAGGCATCATACGCGTATACCGATGCTACTGATTTTTACTGTTACTGGAAATTATTCGATGCATTGGAAGATTGTTCTCTTAATGGTAATGGTTGTACTACGGCCTTTGGAGACACCTATTCTCAAAAATATATGGGCCTTTGGAGTAACGGGCAACCTATAGTACCGCTTGAAGTAAGGCCTGCCTCAGCAGTTACTTCTATAAATAATATAATTGAGAACACTGAAGTGAAGATACATCCAAACCCAAGTAGCGACGGAGTGTTTTTCTTTGAGTTAAAAGTGAATAGTGAAAAGTGTAATGTTGAAGTTTATAATATGTTGGGAGAGAAAATCTATTCAGCATTTTCAATTTTCAATTCTCCATTTTCAATTAATATAAAAAACCAGCCTTCCGGTATATATTTATATCGCCTGGTTAGTGAGCAAGGAAAATTTGTAGGAAGCGGTAAACTCGTAATACAATAGATTCTATTGCTTACGTGTAAGCCTGAATTCGGTACGGCGGTTTTTAGCCAATTGCTCTTCATTGCAAATAACCCCGGGATCACCGCAATTGTTAACCTGGCGGGCTCTTCCGAATCCTTTGCCAATCAAACGGCTTTTATCAATGCCATGCATGGCCATATAGGAAACTGCTGCATCTGCACGCTTCTGTGATAATTGCAGGTTGAATTCATCGGTACCCCTCGGATCCGTGTACGCGTCTAATTCTATATTAATACTTGGGTCGCTGCGCATAACCGAAATTACTTTATCAAGTACTCTTTCTGCTGATGGAAGGATATCCCATTTCTGGTAGTCGTAATAAATATTCTCAATAATATAAAGACTGTCGCGGTTTACGCCTGATTTGTTTTTCAGGTGAAGTGCAGTGATCCACGGATCGTACACATTCAGGTAGCCCATCTTGCTTCTGTCCGACGGCAATACTTCAAACTTGAAATCTCCGTTCTGTACATCTACTTCACGCACTATATTACCCCTTGAATCGGCAATAAACAACTTGGTCATGTTCCTTATTTTCGGGTCATTCGCGTCTACCTGTTCAAAATAAGTTTTATCTAACGGCAAATTACTAAAGCTGAATTCGCCATATTGGTCAGTGGTTGTCGACTCAACTATGTTTCCGTTTTTATCGACCATGTTGACTTTAACTCCTCCCAGTCTTTGTTTGTTTTCTCCCAATAAAACACTTTTCATGGTAAGGCGAAGCTCGGCATCTTCAACCCTCATTCGGCGTATCGATGTAGTGTCTGATGCCAGCAATTCAAACCGGAAATTTCCAGCTTCCCCAATGCCAAATGTTTTAATTGCATTACCATTTTTATCTGTAAGCACTACTCGTGTATTAGGCGGAAGTTTACTGTTGTCCTGGGCTTCAACGCGGAACATATAATTTCCGTCGGAAGGAAGGTTGCTGAAAACAAACGAACCAAATTCGTTGGTGGTGGCTGTTGCCATTACTTTTCCGTTCGCATTCAGCAGGTCTATTTTTACGTTTGCCAATGGCTTTGAGCTGTCGCCATGCAACAGGTTGCCGGCAATATTTATATTCCTGTCAATGGCATCCATCTTCGGTAAGCGGCTCAAATCGGGTGGAAGCTGGGTAAATGAGAATTTATCATTACTACTGTTCGTAATAGTTACTCCAACAATTTTCCCCGTGCTGTCGGCCAGGTAAAATCTTTTCTTTCCTGCAAAGCGCGGATCAGTTTCATTTACCCTGATTATATAACGCTTATCAGGGTCGAGTTTGGTAAACAAAAAAGTTCCGTTACTATCGGTTTTACCTGTTCCAATTACTCTCCCGCTGTCATTTACCAGGTCTACCGAAACACCGGGTACGGGGTCATTTATATTATAACTGAACAAAACCATTCCCTTCAGGGGTTTGTAATCGCCAATGAACAGGAACCCGTATATATCATCGGCACCGGCTCCGCCTTTGCGATTCGATGAGAAATAGCCGGTGCGCCCGTTGCTGTTGAAACATATTCCAAAATCGTCGGTACTCGAATTTATATCAGGCCCAAGGTTTTCAACATCGGTCCATATAATATCTACTTTCTCTGCTGAAAAAATATCGAGTCCGCCATAATTAAAGTGCCTGTCGGAAGAGAAAAATAGAATGCCATCTTTTCTCAAATATGGGAATGCTTCGTTACCGGGGGTGTTTACTTCTTGCCCAAGATTCTTGGGTTTCGACCAGCCATCCGATGTTTTCTGGCATTCGTAAATATCTGTCCCTCCATATCCTCCAGGCATATTCGATGCAAAGTACAGCCACTGCCCATCAGCCGATATTGCAGGGTCCATAACGGAATAGGCATCGCTGTTGTATTGAAATTCCTGTGGTTTGCTCCAGCTTTTTCCGTCTGCTGAGCAATAATATATTTTGGCCTGGTTTACAAAGTTCTTTTTGCGTATGGCACCAACTTTGGTGTAGAACATGGTTTTACCATCGGCGGTAAATGAAACAGGGCCGACATTATTATTGTCGCTTCCGCCGTTTATTGTTGCAGAGAAATCTTCGGGGTTAGTAAAACTTTTAGCAGATGGCTTAGTTGTAAAAATCTTAAAATAGTTCCCTCCTGTAGTTCCACTCTTGTTAAATTCTACCATATTTTCACCACGGTCGCTCACAAATACAAGATTGTCATTTAGCAACACCGGCCCAAATTCCGAATATTTTGTGTTTAACCCGTCAATGGTATTTACCTGGTAGTTAATGTAGAGCTTCTTTTTTAAATTGTCACAGTATCTTATTTCATCTTTGGCCACAGGGTCGTTTGGGACAATGTTTAAGTATGCAACAAACTGAGCCCTGGCTTCATCTATTTTTCCATTGTTCTTTAAAATTCTACCATAATTCAAGAAAATATTGGCGGGTATATTAGGTATTGCAACGGCGCGGGCATAATATATCTCGGCATTATCATAATCACGTAATACGCCATAACAGTTGGCCAGGTGTATAAGTATTGCAGTATCGTTAGGATTTGATGGTATTGCTTTCAGGTAACAGTTAATGGCAGCTCTGTAATTATAATGAGCGTAATTTTCATCGCCTAGTTTTTTTTGTGCGGAAACGGAAATAGAAAGCGTAAGGCAGATGAGCAGATATAGTGCGTATGGGCCTCGTTTCATATATACTTTATGCCTTTCCGTGTTTTAAAAAAAGCGTGGTGATACCTGTGTCGCTTTATTACCTGCAAAATCCAATGTCAGTGATAGTTCATGTGCGCCACCACCAACAACTCCAATGGCATTCAGGCCAAGGTCATAGGCATATCCAATACTTAATGCATGTGAAACTTTATATGCCGCAAGAAATACGCCTCCGTATTGCAATTTATATGATGCACCGAGCCACAATTTTTCTGCAAGAAATACATTCATGTTAATGCTAACGGCAGGCGGAGCATTTTGTGCAAACTGAAGAATAACCGAAGGATTCCAAATTATGCCCGAAGCAGACTGGAATGCCTTGCCTGCAATAAAGTATTCGTGCGCGGCAAAATTCTCTGCATTGGCGATACTTATATTGCTCAATCTTGATTCTATAAGATGGTTAACGCTGAATCCTATGTAATAAGATGTAGTGTGGTAATAAAGCCCGGCCTCAGCTGTAGGGGTGATTTTTGAGCTTCCGTTAGCTGAAGCATAAACATCAGTCTTGTCTTTATAATCTATTGCTGTCCAGTCGAAGGTGTAATCGTAAACGCCAAAGCCAAGGCCCATTGCTAACTTGCCTTTACCCAGTTGAATGTTATATGCGTAATTGCCTTGTACCGAACTGCTGGTAGTAGGGCCAATCCTGTCATTCATAACTTCAACGCCCCAGCCCGTGTGCTGACTGGCTGTTGGTGCCGAAATAAGCAATGCATTGGTTACCGGTGCTCCTTGTATATCGAGCCACTGGTCGCGCGATACAAGGTTAATCTCAACGGCATCTTTACTGCCTGCAGCAGCAGGGTTCAAAGCCATTTTATCGAACATAAAAAGACTATACTGTGGATCTTGCTGCGCAAGTGATATCATAGGCAATATGCCAATAAAAAACAGTATGGTTATATGTCGAAAAGAGTATCTCATATTACCTCGTCAATTGCACCCAGCCTTTATAAGTTGCACCATTTACCTTAACAATATAAAAATAGGTGGCATCGGGTAATGGCTGGCCCGAATTGTTTAGCCCTTGCCAAACTACCGTTGTATTATTATAATTATCGGCCTTCCAAACTTCAATACCCCAGCGGTTAAATATGGTTACCGAATTATTGCTGTATAGTTCAATATTATCAATTACCCATGTATCGTTATGCCCGTCGCCGTTAGGCGTAATGCCATTATAGAAGAAGAGTTTACCTGTGCCAATATCAATTGCAACAGTATCCATAGTTGAGCAGGGTCCGTTGCTAATAGTTACTGTATAAGTAGTATTTACACTTGGTGTTGCAATTGGGTTAGGGCAGGTGTTGCAATTTAAACCCGCAGAAGGTGTCCATGAGTAGGTATATCCTGAAGAAGGTGTAACAAGCAGGTTTACACTTTGTCCTGCTGTAATGGTGCTGTCGCAACAAACGCTGAAGGATGGGAATGAGATTACATTTATAGAAACATTGCCAACTGCACCGGAACTGGTGCCACAAGCATCGGTAGCTGTTACCGAGTATGTAGTGCTTGATGAAGGGTTAACTGTAATGCTAGAACCTGTTCCTCCATTAGACCATGCATAGTTTATTGTTCCAAATCCTCCGCTAATATTATCACTTAGGTTAACTGATTGCCCGGCGCAAACCGTAAGGGAAGAAGCAGAAACACCAATTTCTGTTAATGGAGGATCAATAGATACGATATCCGGCATTTGTCCTGCACAACCATTTTTATCGGTAACTGTTACTGTATATGTTGTAGATGTAGGAGGACTAACTATAATACTTGTATTGGTTTGTCCCGTACTCCAACTATATGTATAAGGTGAAACACCTCCGCCTCCGGTAGCTGTTAATGTTGCAGTACCTAAGGGGCAAATAATGGTGTTATCATTATTAACTGTTACTGCTGGTGGTTGCGTAATGTTAACTGTGGCTGTGCCTGAACAACCATTATTATCTGTAACTGTACATGTATAAGCACCAGCAAAAAGATTGGTTGCTGTAGAGCCTCCACCACCCGCAGGAGTCCAGTTATAAGAATAAGGAGTTGTTCCACCTGTTACATTTACATTGGCTGCACCTTTATTAGTACCATTACATTGTACGTTTATTGATGAGCCGATTGATACAGATAACGGAGATGTTGGCCCGATAACAGTAACTGTAACGGTTGTTATACAACTATTAGCATCAGTTATTGTACAAGTATATGTGCCCGGAACAATATTATCTAATGTATCGCTTGTTCTACCGGAAGCCCAGAAGTAAGTATAGGGAGGCGTTCCGCCACCGGAAACATTTACGCCGGCTGCGCCCTTATTTCCATAGCATGTTATATTACTCGGGCCGCTTGTATAATTTAATAGAGCAGGTTGGTTAATGCTGATTGTAGCAGTAGCAGTACAGCCGTTTTTGTCAGTTACTGTACAAGTATAATTACCTGCAGCTAGTCCGCTTGCGGTACTTCCGGAACCACCTGAAGGAGTCCATGAAAATGTATAAGGTGATGTTCCGCCTGCCGCTAAGACTGTGGCTGAGCCCGAAGTACCTCCATTACATGCCACGTCAGTAAATGATGAAACATGAGCAGTTAATTGGGGTGGCTCTGTAATATTAGCTGTTGCAAAGCCTATGCAACCTGTTTTAGATCTTACAAATACAGTATAATTTCCGGGGCATAAATTAGTTGCGGGGTCGGTTGTTTCGCCTGTGGGTGCCCATGAATACGTATAAGGAGAGCCGCTACCAAGGAGAATACTTGCAGTGGCTTTGCCATTACACATACCATTACAGGTTATATTGGTTGGCGTTGTTGTAACGGTTACCGAATCATTGACAGTAACGGTTGTTTTGGCCGTTCCTTTGCAGCCGTATGTATTTGTTCCTGTTACAGTATACGTAGTAGTACCACTTGGGTTTACTATTGTACTTGAACTTGTCGAGCCTGTGCTCCAGAAATATGAAAAATTTGCACCTGTGGCAGTAAGTGTGCTGGATTTCCCAAGGCAAATCGTAGAAGGTGCCGCAGTAACAGTTACACTCGGTGTCGCAGAAACCGTAAATGTTATTGTAGCGCTGGCAGTGCATCCTGCATATGTTCCGGTGACGGTATATGTATACGGATAACTGGCTGATGTCCACGGATCTGAAATCACCGTAGAGCCTGTAGTGGAGCTAAGATAAGTACTTGGGCTCCATGTATATATGGTTGCGCCACTCGCTTTTAAAGTATCAAAGTCGCCACTGCAAAGTTTTAATGTAGAGGCTGTAACAGTAACAGTTGGGGTATTTACCACTACAGGTATGGAATCTACCACACTACAGCTTGCACTTGTATTAGTAGCTGTTACCGTATATTCTGTTGTAACCGATGGTGTTGCATTAACGCTATTTCCGGTCGTATTATTTAATCCTGTGCTCGGGCTCCATGTGTATGTAAATCCACTACTTGGAGAAGCAGTAAGGGTAGCATTTTGCCCGGAGCAAAGACCTGTACTGGCTGAACTGTTGACAGTTATTGTAGCTGTACTTCCAACATTAACAATTACTATAGCTGTGGCACTACAACCGGAAGAAGTTACCCCGGTGACAGTATACGTAGTAGTTACTGATGGAACTGCGGTTACTGAAGCACCGGTGGAAGAACTTAAGCTAATACTTGGTGCCCATGTATATGTTGATGCCCCGCTTGCTGTTAATTTACTGCCGCTGCCTTTACAAATAATTTGCGGAGATGCTGTTGCAGTAACGTTTGGTGTTGCAACAATTACGGTATCATTAATAGTGGTTTTACAACCCAGTGAGGTTGTTCCTGTAACTGAATAGACAGTTGTAGAAGCAGGCTTAGCAAAAACTGTAGTCCCCGATGTTGCACTAAGACCGGTCGAAGGACTCCATGCGTAAGAAGCACTAAGGCCACCGCTTGCTGTTAATGTAGCCGTACCCAAAGGGCATATTATGGGATTAGAAGGATTAACCTTTATTGTTGAAACATTTACAGTAAAGCTTCCGGTATTGCTGCATCCATTAGCATTGGTTACCGTTAAAGAATAGGTTGTTGTTACTGTTGGAGATACTACACCAACAAATTTGGTGCTGCTTGTGCTTATTACATTACTAATGCTTGGGTTCCATGAATATGTTGATCCGCTACTACTGCTGATATTGGCTATTAGGGTATCTTTCCCTCCGGCACATATTCCCGGGGTTGTTGTTATACCTGAAGTTATACTGAACGTGGGAACAGGAAATACACTGACTACTGCAAAAGATTTTCCTCCACTTGGCTTACCCGTAACTGTGTATGTGGTAGTAACCGTAGGCGATGCAATAACATTGGCACCTGTAGTTGTATTTAAACCGGTTGAAGGTGCCCAGGTAAAGGCGCTGTCTCCATAAGCCGCAAGCGGTGCCGAATCACCCGAACATATATAAGAAGAATCGGGGTAGGCATAAACACCCGCAGTGCAGTGTTTAATAACTCTTATGCTGTTATTAAAATTATCGGGTATATAAATATTGCCACCGGGGCCAAGTGTTACAGCCCATGGGGCAGATAGTTCTGCGACAGTGGCGGGGCCACCATCTCCTGAATACCCTTGTGTTATAGTGCCGGCAATAGTGTATATTTTACCTCCAATTACTTCACGTATTCGGTTATTGTTCTCATCTGCTATATAAATGTTTCCCGCTGCATCAAGCGTTACGCCAATGGGTGTATTTAATTTTGCATCAGTTGCAGGGCCCCCATCTCCCCTATAATCTCCAACTGTACTATCTCTTCCGGCTACAGTTGCAATGTTCCATAATAACCCTAAGGTGTTGGTTACCTTTTGAATAACGTTGTTTCCTTTATCGGCAATAAATATATCCCCCTTATTATCTATTGCAATTGAGGAAGGCTGATTTAAGGGAGCGCTTTGCAGGTTTAATAAGGATAATCCTGTGGCATTTTTAGTATAGCCCGCTGTACCTGTTCCCATAAATGTTGTAATGGTGCCACTGGTATTTACTTCGCGCACCACGTTATTACCTGCATCGGCAATAAACATATTGCCACTTTTATCGAATGCAATTCCGGTAGGGAGTTGCAAAAATACACTGTCCGATGTGGCAGGAAGTCCATCTCCACCATATCCATAAGCCCCACCATTAACATTGTTGCCAACAGCAGTAGTAATTATGCCTGTGGTCATATTTACTTCTCTGATAACACTATTAGCCTGGTCGGCTATGTATAAATTACCTGCTTTATCGAATGCCAAGGCGCTTGGCCAATTTAACTGGGCATCGGTTGCCTGGCTGCCATCTCCATTATAGCCAGCATTCATTGGGCTGCCTGCAATGGTTGTTATTATGCCCGTGGCTTTGCTAACTTTACGAATAATGGCGTTTTGCTGGTCGGCAATAAACATATTACCGCTATTATCAAATGCTACGCCGGTGGTATAGTATAATTGAGCTGAATTAGCTGGTCCTCCATCACCGGAAAATCCTCCATAGCCGCTATTTGCTAAATATCCATAACCTGCAACAGTATATATGCACTGCGCATAGCTTTTGGCTGCAAAAAAGGTAAAGAGAAATGCAAAAAAGTATAAATGCTTATTCATGAATGGAGTTACCTGTATTTTAAAGAATCCCGTCGCCTGTCACAAAGATAGCAATTTTTGCGTAAAAACAAAAGGAATTGTTAACAGGTGTTGAAAACCTTATTTTCTCTTAAAAAGCTGTTAAATCAGATGAAAGCTCTCCTTAAGTAGATGATTTATTATATCATTACGAGTAAATAGGAAAACGTCAGGACAAGCTATTAGCTTAAAGCAAAATCAACTGCCGCTTTTGAATGTATTAATGTAGTATTAAACAAGGGTAGGGTGGAATCG
>JABCZW010000035.1 GCA_013289475.1 Bacteroidota bacterium | reverse complement strand
TTAAATTCACCGAAAAGGGCAACGTGCAACTTAAAATATATAAAGCACCAAGAAACTGGAAAACCAAAAATAGCGAACTTGATATAGCTAAAACGGTAGTCGCTTTCGAAATAACCGATAGTGGAATTGGTATATCCAGGGACAAGCAGAATATAATATTCGAAGCGTTCCAGCAGGCTGAAGGTTCTACAAGCCGTAAGTATGGTGGAACAGGATTAGGCCTTTCTATCAGCCGCGGACTTTCAGATTTGCTTGGTGGTGTTATAGAACTTGAGAGCGAACTTGGCGAAGGAAGCAGGTTTACATTATTCCTCCCTATTAGTATTTCTCCACAAGTTATAGAAAACAGGCAATTATTGGAAAGAGCCAATGGTAATGGAAAGCAAAAGCAAATTGCGGTTTCTGAAATGGATGGTGCTTTTATGGTAGATGAGATTGGCGATGACAGGTCGAAATTAAGCCCCGGCGATAAAATATTGCTGATGGTTGAAGATGACCTGAGGTTTGCAAAAATTATGCTTACTAAAGCACATGACTATGGAGTGAAGCTTATACTGGCGACAAAATGCAATGAAGTGCTTGATTATATAAGCCAGTATACACCTACTGCAATATCATTAGATATTAATATGCCTGATATGAATGGATGGAAAGTGCTGGACAGGCTGAAAAATGATTTAAGCTTCAGGCATATACCGGTTTATATTATATCGGGTGAGGAAGACAGAAACGTAGGATTAAGGCGCGGTGCAAGGAACTGTTTGCAGAAACCGTTAAAGGACAATGCACTGAAAAATCTTTTTGAAGATATAATTTACCTCAGCAATAAAAAGGTAAAAGATATGCTGATAATAGAAGACGATGAAAAGGATTCATCAGATATAGCAAAGATCATTAAAGGTGATGATATTAATATAGTTACTGCAAAAACTTCAAAAGAAGCGTTGGCACTGATGAATAAGAGAAAGTTTGATTGCCTTGTGGTTGATCCGTCCCTTTCAGATTCTTCAGGATTTGATATTCTTAAAACGCTTGATGACAGAAAAGATGATACCCTGACATCGGTTGTGGTGAGGTATTCAAAGAACCTGACGAAAAAAGAAGAGACCCAGGTAAAGCGGTTTGCGAAGGCTGTTGTTTCAAAGGAAAAACATTCGCTCGAACAATTGGCCGACCAGACAGCGTTATTCCTTCACAGGCAATATAGTGCCATGCCCGAATTAACAAGGCAGGCAATAGATTATTACAGGAAGTCGGAAGATTCATTAAAGGGTAAAAAAGTTCTGATAGTGGACGACGACGTCCGTAATTTATTTGCCCTTACAACTGCATTAGAAAGGTTTAAAATTAATGTGTTGAACGCAGAAAGCGGACAGGAAGCTATTGCGAACATTGAGAAAAACCCGGACATTGATGTTGTGTTAATGGATATAATGATGCCTGAAATGGATGGTTATGAAACAATGAAGCAGATTAGGAAGGACAAAAAAAATGATGACATCGCTATAATTGCGGTTACTGCCAAAGCCATGAAGGGCGACAGGCAGAAATGCATAGAGTCCGGCGCTTCTGATTATATAACCAAACCTGTTAACGTTGAACAATTGCTTACGCTTATGAGAGTGTGGGTTAAATAGTTTTTATTAATGCTTCTTGTTTAGCAACAATGGGTTAAGCTATGAGTACAGAACAGGCTATTAAAATATTATTGGTTGATGACAGGAAGGAAGACATTCTTTCCCTGGAAGTACTTTTAGCAAACCCGAACTATAAATTTGATAAAGCAACTTCGGGACGGGAAGCATTAAGAATATTGCTGAGAGAGTACGACTATGCATTAATACTGATTGATGTACAGATGCCTTTGCTCGATGGCTTTGAAACTGCCCAGCTTATCAGGGAGAGTGAAAAACTTAAACATATACCCATAATATTTCTGACTGCTAATAATGACAGGCCCAATAATATTTTTAAAGGATATCAGGCCGGTGCGGTAGATTTTATGATAAAGCCCGTAGTTCCTGAAATAATAAGAGCCAAGGTGGCAGTATTTGCTGAACTTTATAGAAAAAGTAACGAGCTGTTGATTCAAAAGCAAAACTTGCTGGTGCTTAATAAGGAGCTTGAACAACGATCGGAAGAGCTTGCCAGGAGCAATATGGACCTTGAGAAATTTGCATACGTGGCATCACATGATATGCAGGAACCATTACGTACCATTATAAGCTACATAGAACTTATACAAAAAAAGTTTAACGGTTCCATTGATAAGGATATGGAAAAATATATGGATTATGTGGTAGGTGCAGGGTACCGGATGCGGGAACTTATTATGGGGCTGCTCGAGTATTCCCGTGCCGATAGAGAAGAAAAGCCATTTACCGAGGTTAATTGCGAGGAAATTTTTAAAGCTGTAATAGCTAACCTTCATAGGAGTATTGAAGAAAATAAGGCTGTTATTCAATGCGATAAGTTGCCTGTAATTAAGGCAAGTTATATGCAAATGATACAATTATTTCAAAACCTGATGAGTAACGCTATTAAATTTAAGAAAGGTACTGTGCCGCAGGTTAAAATTTCTTATAAAAAGATAGAAGGACACCATCTTTTTTCCATCGGGGATAATGGAATTGGAATTGAACCGGAATACAGGGACAAGATATTCGAAATGTTTAAACGCCTGCATCCTATAGGAGAATACATGGGAGTGGGTATTGGTTTAGCTATTTGCAAAAAAATAGTTGAACGGCATAAAGGTAAAATATGGGTAGACTCAATACCCAATAACGGAAGTACTTTTTATTTTACGATTTCCGACAATTAATTACCCCGCCCAGTTCTCTCTATCTAAACTGCGGTAATTTATCGCTTCAGCAAGGTGCGGTGTTTCAATATTTTCAGAACCTGCTAGGTCGGCTACTGTACGGGCTACTTTTAATATTCTGTCGTATGCACGGGCAGAAAGATTCAGTTTTTCCATAGCTGTTTTTAAAAGCTGGTGACCGGCATCATCAATTTTACAATAAACCTTCAGTTGTTTCGAACTCATTTGGGCATTGCAGTATATACCGCTTCCTTCAAAGCGCTTTGCCTGTATTTCCCTTGCTTTTATAACGCGTTCTCGCACGACTTCACTCTTTTCACTTACCCTTTCCGAAGATAATTCTCCGTAGGCAACCGGGACTACTTCAACATGTATATCAATACGGTCGAGCAGCGGGCCTGAAATGCGGTTTAAATATTTCTGAACTGTACCCGGTGCGCAAACACATTCTTTTTGTGGGTGGTTATAGAACCCACAAGGACATGGGTTCATAGAGGTAACGAGCATAAAGCCTGCAGGATAATCGACTGTGAACTTTGCTCTCGATATTCGTATTACGCGATCTTCTAATGGCTGACGCATAACCTCTAATACGGTTCTTTTAAATTCAGGCAATTCATCTAAAAACAATACACCGTTATGCGCTAATGAAATTTCGCCTGGCTGAGGGAAGCTGCCGCCGCCTACTAAAGCAACATCCCAACAGTAACAATAGCTCGTACAAGTTGCCAATTGCCCTTTCCAATCAATGGAATGCAATTAACTTATACACAGTTTCAGTGCAACCATCATCGCAAGATAGTGGCATGAGGATGGAAGGCCACCAAATAAGGGTCAGAATCGATATAGAAATCCTGAAGAAGGATTGGGAGTTTTTAAACAGTCGGGTGGTTTTCTGATTATTACTGGCCTTAAAATCCATGTTTTGGAGTTAATTAAATGATTGCCACAATGTTTTTAGGTCTTTTCTTATGGATTTGATGACTTTTAGTCTAAATCATTTCTGGAGGCATCCAAGATAACTTGGCCAAAACAAGAAAGGAACCCATTTTAGGTTCCTTTCTTCAATTTCAGTCCGTTGTTAAACCTATTAACTACGCAGCCCATTTATTTCATTTGCTTGTGGACTGGGCGGGAATCGAACCCTGCTTCTACGGATTATCTTAAGTATTTTATTATTACAAATATACGAAAGAATATGTGAGAGTTGCAAGTTCATTGCTGACTTTTTTACGTTAATAACTGCTATTAATTAAATTTCAGGAGGAAAGTTAAAGTCGTAATATTGTGTGATTAGAAAAAAGGATAGGTGAGCTTTAATAAAATACTCAATAAGTACCGAAAGGTTTCATTCTCAGAGCGTGATAAAGGCGAGCGTTTTGAGCGCCTGATGCAGGCTTATTTATTGACAGACCCAAAATATTCAAACAGGTTAAAAAAGGTCTGGCTATGGAATGAGTTTCCAAGTAAAAATGACCTGGGTGGCAATGACACGGGTATTGACTTGGTTGCATTAACTGTTGAAGGTGATTATTGGGCGATTCAATGCAAATGTTTTCAGGAAAGTGCGGTGATTGATAAACCAGCAGTTGATTCATTTCTTTCTACTTCAAGCAGGGAGTTTAAAAACGAGGAACTTAAGACTGTTACTTTTTCGCTAAGGTTGTGGATTTCAACTACAAATAAGTGGGGGCCAAATGCGACTGAGGCAATAAAAAACCAAGACCCGCCCGTTACAAGAATAAATCTATTCGATTTAACTGAGGCTCCTGTTGACTGGGAAAAGTTAGATAAAGGCATACATGGTGAAGCATCCCGCACACCCAAAAAATCATTAAGGCCACACCAAAAAGTGGCGTTAGATAAAGCACACGAACACTTCAAAACTGCTGATCGGGGCAAGTTAATAATGGCCTGCGGAACAGGCAAAACATTTAACACACTACGCATTGCCGAGTATGAGACACAAGGCAAGGGGCTTATTCTGTTCTTAGTGCCATCCATCGCTTTATTGGGTCAATCTCTGCGGGAATGGTCATCAGATGCTAATGAGCCAATCAACGCAATTTGCATTTGTTCAGACCCGGAAATTTCAAGGAAAAAGACTAAAAACGACGACAGCGACAGCTTTAGTGTTGTTGATTTAGCATTACCAGCATCTACAAATACAAAAGACATACTTCATCAATTTCAGCAAGTTAAGACAAATGGCAAATCTGGAATGACTGTTGTGTTCTCTACTTATCAATCAATAGAGGTTATTGCCAGAGCGCAAAAGGAATTAATTAAAAATGGATTTGGGGAATTCGATTTGATTATTTGTGATGAGGCTCACCGTACTACAGGTGTTTCGTTGGCTGGTGAAGATGAATCAGCATTCACCAAAGTCCACGATAATAATTTTATCAAGGCGAAGAAGCGGTTGTATATGACGGCCACACCTCGACTTTATAGCGACGATACTAAGAGTAAGGCAGCCCAAGCTGATGCTGTATTATGTTCAATGGACGACCCAAAGCTTTATGGCGAAGAGTTTTACAGGATAGGTTTTGGAGAGGCGGTTGAGCGGGATTTGCTTACCGATTATAAAGTATTGATTTTAACACTAAGTGATAAAGATGTTCCTCCGGCAGTTCAAAAAATGATAATGGATAAGGAGAGTGAAATAAATTCCGATGATGCTTCAAAGCTTATTGGCTGTGTTAATGCACTCTCCAAACAGATATTAGGTGATGAAGGAATTATAAAAGCCAGCGACCCTGACCCAATGCGGAGGGCGGTGGCATTCTGCCAAAGTATTGCAGTATCTAAAAAAATAACCTCCACATTTAATATAGCAACTGATGCTTACATAAACTCTTTGCCTGCCGAGAAAAAAGAGCAAATGGTTTCAGTGGCCTCAAGGCATATTGATGGAACAATGAATGCGCCTGAACGTGATGAGTTATTAGGTTGGCTAAAATCTGATAGTGAAAATAACGAGTGCAGGGTGCTCACCAATGTGCGCTGTTTGAGTGAAGGTGTAGATGTACCTTCTTTAGATGCAGTTATGTTCTTATCAGCACGTAACTCACAGGTAGATGTGGTTCAATCTGTTGGCCGTGTAATGCGTAAGGCACCTAACAAAAAGTACGGGTATATTATTATTCCTGTTATTGTTCCCTCAAATGTAGAAGCTGACAAGGCGCTTGATGATAATGAAAGATACAAAGTTGTGTGGACTGTATTAAATGCTTTACGTGCACATGACGACCGATTCAATGCTACCGTTAATAAAATCGAACTTAACCGCACACGGCCTCAGCAGATTTTAATTGGCCGTCCTGAGTATTCATTTGATAAAGATGGAATGCCAACCGTTGTGGCAGAAGACCATAAAGCTTACGAGAATATAAAAGACTTGAGCCAACAATTGGCTATGCAGTTTGAACAATTGCAGCATTTGATGTTTGCCCGCATGGTGCTAAAAGTAGGCGACCGCAGGTATTGGGAACAATGGGCAAAAAGCGTTGCGGAAATTGCCGAACGGCAAGGTGAACGGATTAACAGATTAATAACTGAAGACAAGGCACACCAAAGGGAGTTTGCCAATTTCTTAGCAGGGTTGCAAAAAAATATTAACCCAAGTATTACCCAGCACGAAGCTGTGGAGATGCTTTCACAGCATATTATTACTAAGCCGGTATTTGAGGCCTTATTTGAAGGATATTCTTTTGTAAAGAATAATCCTATTTCAGTTTCTATGCAAAGTATGCTGGATTTACTGGAAGAGCAGGCCATTGAAAAGGATACTGAGACCTTGCAAAAGTTTTATGAATCAGTTAAGATGCGTGCTTCGGGTATTGACAATGCTGAAGGTAAACAGCGTATCATTATTGAGTTGTACGACAAGTTTTTTAAAGCAGCCTTCCCCAAAATGGTCGAAAAACTGGGGATAGTTTATACGCCCGTGGAAGTGGTTGATTTCATTATTCACTCTGTACAAGCGGTATTAAAAAAAGAATTTGACCGCAGTTTATCTGATGAGAATATACAGATACTCGACCCATTTACTGGGACTGGAACATTTATAACACGCTTACTTCAGAGTGGGTTAATTAATAAAAAAGATTTGCAGCGCAAATATCACAATGAAATATATGCTAATGAAATTGTATTACTTGCATATTACATCGCTGCTGTTAATATTGAAAATGCGTACCACGATATTATGGGAGAGACTAACTATTCTCCATTTGATGGGATTTGTTTAACGGATACATTCCAGTTAGGTGAAACAGAAGAAGGCGAAAAAATGTTTTCTGAGATGTTCCCGCAAAACTCTGCAAGAGTTGCTAAACAAAAGAAAGCACCGCTTCGAGTCATTATAGGAAATCCACCATATTCTGTTGGGCAAAAATCTGAAAATGATAATGCAAAAAATCAAGAATACCTTAAACTCGATAAAAAGATAGCCAGTACTTATGTAGCATCCTCAAACACTACTATGAATAAAGCTTTATATGATGCCTACATAAAAGCGTTCCGTTGGAGTACTGATAGGTTAGATAAAAATGGCGGCATCATTTGTTTTGTTTCTAATGGTAGTTGGTTAGATGGAAATGCGACCTCTGGCTTCCGAAAATGTTTGGAAAAGGAATTTTCATCAATATTTGTATTTAACCTGAGGGGTAATGCACGTACTCAAGGTGAACAAAGAAGAAAGGAGGCTGGAAATATATTTGGAGGTGGTTCAAGAACACCTATTTCCATTACTCTTTTGGTGAAAAACCCTAAACAAGAAAACCCTAAAGCAACAATTCATTACAATGATATTGGCGACTATTTAAACAGAGAAGAAAAACTTGTTTTAATAAAGAAGCTCTCAACGATTGAAAGTAATGAAATGGTTTGGACTAAATTGAATTCAAACGATGAGGGAGATTGGATAAATCAGCGCAATGATGTATTTGATACATTCTTCGCTATTGCCTCTAAAGATAAAAAATGTGATGCAATTTTCAATATTAATACTAATGGTGTTGTAACAAGCCGTGATGCTTGGGTTTATAGTTTTTCCAGAATAAGTCTTGAAAAAAATATTAAAAGCACAATAGATTTTTATAATGACCAATTAAAGATTTTTCAAGATGAGAAAAAGAGCAATTCAAAGCTTGAAGTTGAAAACTTTATAGATACTAACCCAATAAAGATTAGTTGGTCAAGGGCTTTAAAACAAGCATTGAATAGTGGAAAGGTTAGAAAGTTTGAAAACAAGTCAATTGTGATAAGTTTACATAGACCATTTGTTAAACAGCAATTTTATTTCAATCGGAATTTTAATGAATGTGTTTATCAACAACCGAAGTATTTTCCGAATTCAGGACATGAAAATTTAGTTATTTGTGCACAAGGAATTGGTGAGGATAAAGGGTATTCTGTTATAATGTCAAATTGTTTAATTGACTTAAAAACTTTATATAATTGTCAATGCTTTCCTCTTTATTACTATGAAGAACGCCAAAAGCAAAACCCAGGAATGTTTGATGAAGTTGGAGATAGTGAGTATATACGGAGAGATGGGGTGAGTGATTTTATTTTGGAACGTGCAAAAGCCATTTATGGGAAAACCGTTAGCAAAGAAGATATTTTTTATTATGTATACGGGTTTTTACATAGCCCTGAGTATAGGGAACTATTTGCTAACGACCTAAAGAAGATGCTACCCCGTTTACCATTAGTTGAAGATGTTCGGGATTTTTGGAAACTCAGCAAAGCTGGGAAAACATTGGCAGACCTACATATTAATTATGAAAGTGTTTCAGCATACGAGGGAGTAAAGGTCATTGGGGTAGATATAAAGTTCTATACTGTAGAGAAAATGCGCTTTCCCAAGAAAGACCAAAAGGATACGATTATTTTCAACAGCAAAATTATAATTGAGAATATCCCTGCAAAAGCTTACGAATATATTGTGAATGGTAAGAGTGCAATAGAATGGATAATGGAACGCTACGCAGTTACTACGCATAAAGAAAGTGGTATTAAAAATGACCCCAATGATTGGGCGATAGAAGCTGGAAACCCAAGGTACATATTGGATTTGTTATTAAGCATTATCAATGTTAGCGTTCAAACGGTTGATATTGTTAACAGTTTGCCCAAAGTGAAGTTTGAATAAGTGATATATTTAATGAAGGAATTAATTCAATTTAAAATAAAATGTACTTAGAGAAATTCCATATTAAAAATTTCAGAGGAATTAAGGATATTGAATTGGCCTTTAACAAAGGACTTAATGTTCTTATTGGCGAAAACAACGCTGGGAAAACTACGATTATTGATGCTCTTCGGATTTGTTTAAGCTATGGGAATCAGCGAAGAGACATGTATGTTTCACTTTCGGATTTTCATATTAATAAAGAAACTATAATTGAGCAGTTAAATGATATTGAATTCCATTTGCATTTTCACATTGAGTTGCCGGATGAAGCTGGATGGTTTAATGATTTATTGAGCGTACAGGAAGATGGTACACAAGATTTACAGTTACATTTTAGGTACTACCTTGATGAGAATGAAAGAGTTAAATATAAAGTATGGGGCGGCTCAAATGAAGGGCAGGTTATTGCACCGGAAGTTTTATTCCTCATATATCACGTACATTTAGATGCATTAAGAGATGCAGAACAGTATTTAAAGCCAATCAGGGGAAATAGGTTAGGCCAACTATATTCAAATATCCAGATTGACCCTGATCGGGCAACAGACATTGAGAAAAAAAAGGATTTAGCAAAAAAGGTCAGAACAGCAGTAGATAGTGATGCAGAGTGGGTGGGACATGTGTCAAAAGGGAAAGAGAAAATTAATGAGCATCTAAAAGAAACGAGCTTTACAGATAAACAGCAGCAAGTTGATATTTCCTTCCTGCCCTTCGATTTCAACCGATTAGTTGACAATTTGAAGATTCAAATGCCGGTATATTCAGATGGATTACTTGCAGGAGATGAGACAAAACAAAGACATTTTGAGCTTTATCAAAATGGACTTGGATATAATAACCTAATTTATACCGCTACCGTTTTAGGGGATTTGAAACAGCGGAAGGAATTGCAAAAAGAAAGTTATGCTGCATTGCTGATTGAAGAACCAGAGGCGCATCTTCACCCTCAATTGCAAAATTTATTTTTTAACCATTTGAATAAACTTGATAGTGAGCTGGGGTTTCAGATATTTATTTCTTCACATTCTCCTACTATTACGGCAAAAGCTAATTTGAAATCTGTGATTGTATTGCAAAATCAAGGGAATAAGATTCATGCGGTGACGTTAAACAAATCAGGGCTTACAGAAGAAAACAAAAAACATCTGCATAAATTTTTAGATGTAACCAAATCACAGATTTTTTTCTCAAATGGTGCAATTTTGGTTGAAGGTATCTCAGAGGCTTTACTAATGCCGATTTTTAGCAAGATGTTAGGTGATGAATATAATATTGAAAAGGCCGGTATTGAATTAGTGAACATTAATGGAGTGGCCTTTGAACATTTTGCAAACTTATTTAATAACGAGGATGAAGCGAAGAACCTAAAAACACGATGTTCTTTAATAACAGATGATGATACAGAGTTTGAAACGGATGAAATTGCATCAAGAGCAAAAATAGCTTCTGAGCTTGCAAAAAAGAATTTGAAGGTATTTTTAGCAAAGAGGACTTTTGAGTTTGAGTTGTTTATTGCTGGAAATAATGAGATACTGTTAGAGATATATACAGAAATGCATCCTATTTCGGCAAGTAGAATTGTAAGTAATGCGGACATTAAGGTACATGCTAATAATTTTCTCGAAAAAGTTATTGCCAATAAAGCAAAATCTGAATTAGCCCATAGGTTAGCAGTTAAGCTCTCTTCCGATGCAACGGTAAGAGGTAGGTTTATTGTTCCTGATTATATTAAGCAAGCAATTAAATATGCCACAAAAGGTGAGTGATGGTTACCTTATCGGCCAAGCAAAGTGAAATTGTAAATGATAAAGCTGGAAAGTTTGTTGTAAGAGCATGCCCTGGTAGCGGCAAGACATTTTGTGTAAGTGCAAGGCTTGCACGATTAATTTCGGGTTGGAAGGAAAAACATCAAGGCATTGCAGCAATTTCATTCACCAATGTAGCATGGCAGGAAATTGAAAAAAAATACAAGGAAGAATTTGAAATTGGTAAAAAAATATCTTATCCACATTTTATAGGAACTATTGATGCGTTCATTAATAAATTCATTTTTCTTCCTTATGGGCATTTAATTTTGAAATGTAAAGGTCGCCCAACTTTAGTCGGTGAACCGCATGGGATATGGACAGGGAAATACTTTAGTGATGGCCTTTTCGACAATATAAGTTATAAAATAGACGGTAGCTTGTATGCGCTTAATAAAAGCCGTATGCGTAGCGGCTGGGAGACCAATGATGCGATCATTCGTTCAAAGAAGAATCTGAATAAAGGAGGATTTGCAACACAGTCAGATGCGAACTATTTTGCAATGAAGATACTGGAAGCATTTCCGCAAATTGCAAAGGCAATTGCACTAAGATTTCCATTTTTGATAGTTGACGAAGCTCAAGATACTTCCGATATTCAGATGAAGATTATTGATTTACTTATTGCTAACGGTCTCAGTGAAGTAATGCTTGTTGGCGACCCCGATCAGGCAATTTTTGAATGGAATGATGCAAGGCCGGATTTGTTAACTCAAAAATTTAACGATTGGAGTGAATCCGTAATTTTAAACGAGAATCGAAGAAGCTCACAAAGGATATGTAATTTCACTTATAATATATCATCACTTACGGAAGCATCAGCTTCTGTAAGTGATGATGTCAGAAGTTTTACGTACCAACCTAAAGTAATAGTCTATAATCAAGACCTTCCTCAAATTGTTGCTTCATTTATTGAAGAATGTACTCAAAATGGGATAGCCATTTCTGAAGAATCAGTGTCGGTAGTATTTAGGAGTAGGAATATAATGAATGAGATTACTGGAATACCTGAAGTACCTTCTGGTTCGAGTCCGTGGGTTACTCACGATAACTATACAAAGGATTTTGCAAAAGGAAAATTTCTTTATGACAATGGCGATTTTAAAAGTGGTTTTAAGTCAATTGAGAGGGCGATAGTAAAGCAAATGGGCAACTTATCATTCTGTTCAGAAGAAAATATTGATAATGCAATAAATAAAATTGGCTATATCAATTTTAAAACCCAAATATTTAGGTTTATAGGATTGATGCCTAAAACTAATATTCCTCTTGGAAATTGGGTTGATACCACCAATGGAGTTTTACAAGCAAATAACATAAATTTTCAATTGGGCATTACTACCGCAGGGAGGAGTTACTCATTTCAACAGGTATTTATGAGTGAAAGTGAAAAGATTGTAGATAGGAATTATCACATGGGTACTGTTCATAGTGTCAAGGGAGAAACATTTGATGCTACACTTTTGATATTAAAAACTAAAGGTATTGGAAAAGCATATAAAACAATTTTAAATGAGGGTGTTTCGATTTCAAGTAATGAAGAATTAAGGATTACTTATGTTGGAATGACACGAGCGAGGAAAATATTAGTTATAGCAGTACCGAATGATGAAAATAAACGTGTATGGGAACAAAGACTAAACGCGAATAATGTTCTTCCTAATTAGGGATGTAATTCACCTTCATCAGCGAAGCTATAGTACCCCTCACCTGATACAATCAGGTGGTCAACTACATTAATGTTCAGAATTTTCCCTGCCTGCACCATATATTTTGTCATTGTAATATCCTCCTTGCTGGGTTTAACTGAATTGGATGGATGATTGTGAGCTAAGATGATTGCCGATGCGCCCAGGTGAACAGCATTGCGAAATACCTCCCTTGGGCCAGCCACTAATCCGTGCATGGTTCCCATTGCAACCCAATCAACATAACGGATACGGAAAGCCCTGCTAACACCTATAACATATAAGTGCTCTTTCTCCTTATCAAATGGTTGCATAGTTTCTATTAATCCCCATAAAAACTTATAGACTTGCTGGGAGCCTGTTACTGTAATCTTATTTTCCTTTTCAATCTTTACTATCATTCAGTATAATCGTTAAAATGTCCATCATTAAAGAGTTTGTCGAAACTAAAATAGCGACAGCAAGGAAGCAAATATGGAAGCGAAAACTTTTCTAAAACTTTTGTACCGCCGATTTTTTCCAATCACTGGAATGTGATTATTTCGCTGGGTTAGGGGATATAAATGAAAAACCATACAGTTCATATCGTTCAAACAGACTATATAAACCATATAGTGTATAAAAGTAAGTAAACCAATAAAATCAATTGCTATGAAAAAAACATCAACATGCAGGTCACCGTAGGCGAAAGCGAGGGTGCCCAGAAGTGCCAAATCAATTATTAAACACAACGAGTGTAATTCCTAAAAACAATGGAAGATACTAAAGAGCAGGGGAACAACCTGCTAGACCAAGCCGCCCAACCAGTTGAAAATAAAGAAGCTGATGGCGCAACAGGTGCAACCAATATGGAAGCAACTGAAACAGAAGATACGGGCGAAACAGGTGAAGAAAGCACCAAGCCCAAACGCAGTTATCAGGAGATTATCTCTACGATAAAAGCCATTCACCAGAAGCATTCAGGTCAGAATGCCTTCCTTAGCCCTGTAAAGACTAACGGTACACGAACCGCATGGAGGCCGCTGACCAACCCTCATAGGGATGGTATTGAGGCTTTTTCAATCGAAGAACCTAATGAGCTTGAACTCAAGCGCAGTAGCAAACATCCTACAGAAGGTGTTACGGTACATGGCACTGCATTTAAAAAATGCTTCGGTGCCAGTCTCGATGAAATACCTGATAGGCAACAAATCAATATACTATTGGTGGATGGTACGGAGTTTACAGGCTATGTAATTAACGGTAAAGGTGCCGCTAAGATATACATGCCTATAAACTACTGGCCAAAAGGGTGCACCATGCCTGTACATGGAATGATGCAGCCGGTGCTTGCAATAGGTTATACGCTCGGCTAAGAGTAAAGGGAATATGTGCAGGGCTGATGAAACGGCCCTGCACCATTTCTAATTACACAATTACAATCTAAAAATAAATCGAAATGGGAAAGAATAAAACCAACCGTACAGCGCAAGGCGCAATGGTAACAGAAAAGGAAGCAATTTTAAAAGCTATCATAAAACAAATCCTTAAAAAAAGGTTTGAGAAGTTTGATGTAATGTTTAGGAAATGTTATGCCACTGATGGTGATATGGGCACAGTGGAAATAATTAATGCTATTGAAAAAGAATTCACACCTGAGCCCAAAGCGTGGAAAGATGATTTTGCTGAATTATATCATTTAAGAGGAATGATATGGGAAAGGTTAGGGAGGGACGACTTGGCTATGTTGAGTTATACTTTGGCAATAAATCTCCATCCCAAACGATGTAGGTCAACACATTACCTCAGCAGATCAAGGTTAAAGAAAAAATTGGGTGATTTACAGGGTGCGGAAAGGGATTCTAATCTCTTCAAAAAATTTTACCCGAAAAGTAAAGCGGAGGAGGAATAGCCACAAGTCAGTAACGACTGGCAATACACAAGGCTAATATTTTTTGCTATAAGGTATAAAGTTTATAATTACAACATTAAAAACGCGTGCAACAATGAGAATTACTGATGAAAGACAAGTTAATAAAATTACAGGAACTAAAACAAGCCAATATACCTGGTAAAGAGTCTAAAAACAACACCCTACATATTTATTGCAGGGTATCTACGGAAGGCCAACTTGAAGGACATTCAATAGAGGCGCAAACTAAAGCAGGAATTTACAAGGCCAGTACCCTTGGGATGGATTACCAAATTCATAAGGAGTTAGGAGCTTCGGCGAAGCATGATAATTTTGATAACCGTCCAGTACTAAAGCACTTGTTAGACCTTTGTGATGATGGTAAGGTTGGCGCAATTTTTGTAACTGAAATGGACAGGTTGACAAGGAGCCCTATTGCAATGTACTTGATAAAAACAGTACTTACTGAGAATGAAGTATTGTTGTACACTACATCTCAGAGGATAGATTTACGTAATGAAGAGGATGAATTTATTAGCGACCTTACGGCCTTGCTATCAAGGAGGGAAAATTCGATTAAATCTAAGAGATCGAAAAGAGGGCTTCGAGAAGCAGCACTAAAAGGAAGATGGATGGGTGCAATCTTGCCATACGGATATAAAAAGAATGAAGATAGGGTGTTAGAGATTAACCCAGATGAGGCAGCGATATATAGGGAAATAGTTACTATGTGTTTTGCTGGTATAGGTACAACTACCATAGCAAGAAAACTAAATGAACGCAGGATACCTACTCGCTGCTCAACAGCCTTACCTAATGGAACTAAAGTGAGAAATAAGTACACTGGTACGATAAGAGAAGTTAAAGCATCTGAATTTGTATGGAAAGCAGGTAGTATTTATTGTATTCTTACAAATCCTCTTTACGCTGGAAGAAGGTTATTTAAAGGAGAAGTATTCCCATTTCCAGCAATTATTGATGATGCAACTTTTAGTAAAGTACAAACTCAATTAAAGAAAAACCAACATAATAGTGAAAATAATAGCCGACATTTTTATTTACTGAAAGGCATGTTAAGATGTAGCCGTTGTGGCTCTAATTTATATGGCCGGATTAGGGTAGACGGTAGTGAGCGATATTATATGTGTTCAAGTAAAAGAGAGAAATCCTGCGGTTTTAGGAGCATAAATCTTGATAAATTGGATGCAATAGTATGGTCAGTGGTGATTGCTGACGATATTATAATTGAAACCTTACGTAAAGAACTTACCAAAAATAAAGGTAAGGAGAGAATTGAACAACTGGAAAGGGTGATTAATGAAAAGGGAAAACAAGTTGATATGCTAATTAATAGGAGGAGCAAGATTATTACGCTCTTTGAAATGAGCAAAGTGACCCAGGTGGAATTAGACGAAAGAATGGAGATAATTAAAATGGAGGATGAATTGGTAAGAACTGAGCTTATTTCAGCCCAAAGTGAATTAAGCATTATAAAAAAGAATGCAGAAATTATTGAGGTGGCAAAAGATGATAATTACATAAAGGATTTGATGAAGTCTTGGAGCCATATACAAAAGCGGGAGTTCCTAAAAAGTAAGCATGTGGATATTGTTGTTAGTTGGCATCGTGAAACATGGTCGCATACTGTTGAAATAACATTTGATTCCGGCTATGAGGTTAAGGAGATTAATGCCCCTAATGCACCACAAGATGCAAAGGATAAAAGACAGGGATATAAAGATGTCGACAATAATGGTTCCAGCTTACTGATGGTTGCTGAAAATGATGAAATTCAAGAAATTAAAGAAGCGACTTTACCGCCACTCGTTACAACTCGCCATCGCTTATAGTATGGTGCGGTGCACGGAACGGGCGGGTAGCAATCAGTCCTTTGCCGCTGCCAACTTTACCTGCTACCGAATGTATTTTTGTGGTTTCAAGCGCTTCATCAAGTGTTAGCGGAGGTAAAATGGTTGGTAGGCGTTTTGCCAACATGGTTTTACCTGCTCCCGGAGGGCCAATTAAAAGTACATTATGCCCGCCTGCTGCAGCAATTTCCAATGCGCGTTTTATATTTTCCTGGCCTTTAACATCTGCAAAGTCAACATCAGCTAATGATAGCTGTGTATAGAATGTTTCAGAAGCGTTTACTACAACCGGTTCTAATTGTATGGTATCGTTTAAAAAATCGATGGCTTCTTTAATATTCTTTATTCCATAGACGTTTAAGCCTGCTACTATAGCAGCTTCTTTTGCATTTTGTTCTGGTAAAATCAAACCCTTAAAGCCTTTTTCGCGGGCATTAATAGCAATAGGCAATACTCCTTTTATCGGTTGCAGACTACCATCGAGCGATAGTTCACCCATAATTACATAGTCGCCTACTTTCTCACTGGTTATTTGTTCCGATGCGGCAAGTATACCTATGGCAATTGTCAAATCATACGATGAGCCCTCTTTGCGTATATCGGCAGGGGCCATATTTACCGTTATCATTTTGCCGGGCAAGCGGAACCCGTTGTTTTTAAGGGCCGCATCAATACGCTGCTGGCTTTCTTTTACCGCACTGTCAGGCAAGCCAACCAAAAAGAAATTAACCCCTGCGCTAACATTAACCTCTACTGTAATAGTGGTAGCGTCTATTCCTGTTACTGCACTTCCATAAGTTTTAACTAGCATATCTATTAATTTACGGTGGTAAATATATTTGTTATTTTTAAAAATCTAATTTAACCTCAATTATCGTATATAGTTTAAATACTTAATAATATGCTTACAACAATACTGGTTTGCACCGCACTATGCTGTTTAGTAATGTTTTTTGTTTGGGTTTGGGCCAAAACAATACAAAATGCCGGCGTGGTAGATATTTTCTGGGCCTTTAATTTTGCATTGATAGCCATTGTAATATGCCAAAATGCAACGGGTTACTGGGAAAGAAGGCTGCTTATATCTGCAATGGTTTTAATATGGAGCATGAGGTTGGGTATATATCTTCTTATACGTGTGGGTGGCCATTTACAGGTAGAAGAGGGCAGGTATAAAAAATTACGTGAGGAATGGGCTCCTAAGCCTGACCGTAAATTTTTCTTTTTCTTCCAGATGCAGGCATTTTCGAATATTTATTTGGCAATTCCTTTCTTTTTAATTGCTTTTAATACCAAACCTGAATTATCGATATTAGAATATGCCGGTGCAGGAATTTGGGCTATTAGTATTTTGGGTGAGGCTATTGCCGACGGACAATTAAAGAAATTTAAATCGAAACCTGAGAATAAGGGAAAGGTGTGTGATGCAGGTATGTGGAACTATTCACGACACCCCAATTATTTCTTTGAATCTATGATATGGGTAGGGTATTTTTTAGTGTCGTTAAATGCAGATTATGGTTGGATAGGGATATTAAGCCCTATAACTATTATATTGCTATTGTTCAGGGTTACGGGTATACCTATGACTGAAGAGCAGGCATTACGTTCGAAGGGAGACGCCTATAAAGAGTATCAGAGAACCACTTCTGTGTTTGTTCCCTGGTTTAAAAAGAAATAATATTTATGTGGTATAGTTCATTACTCGAAAAAGATCTTTTGCCGGATGTTGCTTTGCGTTCCGGTATACGTGGCCTTTTAAAGCAGCGCCTTATTGATGAAAACAAAGGCATGCAAGATGCCCAGCAAGAGCATTTTATGAAATTGATTGCTGAGTTAAGAAGCTCACCTATTGCGGTAAATACACAAGAGGCTAACGAACAACATTATGAATTACCTGCCGAATTCTTTACAAAGGTTTTAGGCAAGCATTTAAAATATAGTTCAGGCTATTGGAAAGAAGGGGTAGCAGATATTGACACTTCAGAGAAAGATATGCTTGACATTACCTGCGAACGGGCTGAATTAAAAGATGGACAGAATGTATTGGAATTGGGCTGCGGATGGGGCTCGCTCTCTTTATTCATGGCGGCTAAATTCCCGAATAGCAAAATAACTTCAGTTTCAAATTCCCATAGCCAGAAGGTATTTATTGATGAGCAGGCAAAGAAAAGGAGTTTGTCAAACCTCACTATCATAACATCCGACATGAATGTTTTCAATATTGATAAAAAGTTCGATAGGGTGGTATCGGTGGAGATGTTTGAGCACATGCGCAATTATGATATGCTGTTAAAGAAAGTCGCAGACTTTTTAAATGATACCGGAAAATTGTTCGTGCATATTTTCACGCACCGCGAGTATGCATATAAATTCGAGGTTGTTGATGAAACAGACTGGATGAGCAAATACTTTTTTACCGGTGGTATTATGCCAAGCGACCATTTACTGCTTTATTTTCCTGAATATTTTAATATTCAGAAGCATTGGAGGGTAAGTGGTATACACTACCAGAAAACTTCGGAAGCATGGTTAAGTAATATGGATGCTGCCAAGACTGAGGTGATGGAAATTATGAAAAATGTTTATGGTGAGAAAGACGCTGTGAAGTGGTGGGTATATTGGAGAATATTTTTTATGGCCTGTGCCGAACTATGGGGATATAATGATGGTAACGAATGGCTGGTTAGCCATTACCTTTTTGAAAAAGCCCCTCGAGCATAGTTGAAACTGTTTTCAGTTTCTTTCTTTTTACAAAAGCATTTATATTTCTTTTTGCCCATTCGCGAAGTTTTGCTGTAATTAAAGTAAGTGCAATTAAGCCTGATGCATAGATTAGGGTATGGGTTGCCATGTATATAACTATGAATAAAAGTGCCAGGTAAACCGGATAAATGAATAGTAAGAGGCAATAAAGCACTGAGTCATAAAACTCATTAAAACGGGTAGTGCGTTTTGAAATATACCTGCAGATTATATAAGGGAATGAGTTAAGTGTAAATGCAACATCGAATAATAAAAAGCTTAATAGAAACACGAAGACATTGGTTTTATTCAGGTAACGCAACTTATTTGTTTTAATATAGTCGACCAGTTCAATATATCTTTTCCGGGTATCTTCATTAGTAGAGTTAAGGTCTTTTATAGCCTGTATTGATAGATTTTTGCCATCAGGGAAATTCTTTAACAGAAAGCCGGCAATGATTTGCTGCGCTTCCAGATCTTTTTCTTTATTTAAAACTATACACTCGCTTTCCAATTTATTAGTAAGCGCTTCATTGAATCTTTTGAATAAAAAGCCCTGTTCAATATTATCAGGGAAATCTTTTTTCTCAATAGTAGGGGCGAATGTGAGATATACTACATCATTTATTTTAAGCCATGAACTATAGTTAATTGTTGCAGGAAGAATTTTCAATTTTTCTCCAATATTGGTATCATTCCATGCGGTATGAGCCAGCCTTGCAGTGCCTTTGCGTAATGGCCTTAGATCCCATTCATTTTCTGATAGCCCTTCCGAAAAAATAAGAATGGTGCCATTATCTTTAAATGCATCAATGCAAAAAGAAAATGTATTATCGTTTTTGGAAAGATTTTCAATGCCTTCTTCTTTACGGTATATAGGTATTATATTAAGAAAACTTAATAATGCCGAAGCAAATGGTGTTGAGAATACATCGCCGCGAGCCATATAGTAAATAGGTCTTTTGTAATAGGCCGTTAAAAGCAAGCCGTCTAAAAAAGAGTTTGGGTGATTGGATGCTAAAATAACCGGCCCATCAGCAGGAATATTTTCTTTGCCGCTGCCAATTACTTTCTCGAAGAAAAAATAAGTAGTGCATTTAATCCATGCCCTCAAAAAGGGATGTATTATTTTCTTCAGCGGGTTCATTATCTGCCAATGAAAACTATTTTTTGCTTACAACATAGGTGCCAAGCATTCCAAAAAGGCTGGGTATGCCAGGAAAACTTTCAATAGCCTTCCAGAATCCGTAACTCCATTCTGGCACAAGACATTTGCGCGAAACACCTCCACTTACGGTGTAGCGAAAAGCAGTATGGGGTTGCAGTTTTTCTATTTTAAGTTTAGGAAATTCTTTTTCAAATTTCTCGCGGTCGCGTTTCATATATATCCATGGTATGGCACCATTGGCACCACTAAGCGGACCGGTTGATGCAATTTCCCATCCGCCATCGGGTAAAAATGGTTCGTGGTGAAAGTTCTTATATATATACCTTGATACAGGAGTATTTACCGGCTCAACCATAACTATTTTCCCGCCCGGCTTCAATGCACGTTCGGCTTCCCTGAAAAACTTGTAGGGGTGCGGTATGTGATGCAATACGTTAACCATAAAAATGCCATCAAGTTCATTGTCTTTAAAAGGTAATTTTTCTGCAGAGAATTCCATTTCCACATGAGGCAGTGGCATGATGTCGCTGGTAATAACATTAGGCATAAGGTCTTTTAAAAAGCCACCACCCGAACCGATTTCTAAATATTTGCCATTGGGGTTGTTCCTGGCAAAGTCGAGAAAATTCTTGTACCAGTCCACATAAATCCTTTTCAGGAAATTCTTAGAAAGTATAATATCCCTATGCTGAATAGTTGTTTTAGGGTCATCTAGGTCGGTGTTGAAATCGTATTTTAATGCCATATTTTATAAACTGATATTAATGTATGATCATCATTTTCTTTACAAATGTACCTGATTCACAATTAAGGCGGTAATAATAAATCCCTGAAGGTAGGGTAGTGGTCATCATATTATATTCATGTACACCGGGTTGAAGTATAATATTAGTGACGGTCATTATCTTTTCTCCCATTAAATTATAAATGCTTAACTCGGTATTTTCTTTTTTAGGAAGCCTGAAACTAATAGTAGTAGATTGGTTTGCAGGGTCAGGATAATTTTGTAGGAGTAAAGATGGTTGATTATTTGATTCATTTATAGAAGTAAGTACATTATTGAACTTTGCATTGGCACTGTCTACGCTTGCTTCCAGATCTTTAAGGCTATCTCCAGCAATAAGGGCGAATATAACCCTGGCGCTGTCTCCGGGTGCAACAACAAATGGCCCGCTGCTCACCACATCTACAATATCATCTCCCGAACCTGATACCCCTGCATTATTACGCGAATGAGTAAGTGTATAATATTTTTGCTGTGTTGTATATCCCTTATAAATATTAACGCCACCCATTCCGGTTCCATCGTTATCTATAGAATAATTTAAAGCAGGCGCAGTTTGGCTTAAAACTGCAATACCCACATAAGGCCCACCGCCTGAATAATAGGCGTACCCCATCCTGTAGGGTGCATCAAAAGAACAACGATCTTTATTATAGGTAGAATCGACAACATCCCAATCGGCAAAAATGCCGGCATACATATTATTAAAAGCTGTGGCCCCTGTATTGTATATCGTATACTGAACAATTACATATTTCTGGTTACCGGGCGAATCCCATGCAAATGCCTGGTGATGCACTTTTACAGGTAAAACAGTTGACGAGACAGCGTCGTTAAAAAATCCATCAAGGTCGAATTGAGAGAACACAGCCGGTAGTAGTTGGTGTACATTTTCTATCGATTGAAAGTCGGCATCGTTGGTTGAAACATTGCGTACATAATTCGATACATGGTTCGAATCTGTTCCAATCATTAATCCACCTTCATATAAAAGAGAGTTACTTCCGTTATAGGTAAAGCCCAAACCACCGACAGATTGATTTGGCCCGTCGTAACCAATTAGTCCTTTGCTGGTAATAGTAGTTGCCACCTGGTTAATAGTAATATTCAGGTAATCGACATTAATAAGTACATTGAAATATTGATGAGAGATGTAAGAACCATCGGTAAAAGTTAATTCGAATAATACATTTTGATTTACCGGAGAGGCAGAACTTATTTTAGCCGTAAAGGGAACGCTGTAATTATTTGCGGTTCCCATAGTTGCCAGTGCTCCGAGGTTAGCGCTACCATTAGTGATAGTAATATATGGCGAAGCAGTAGATAAAGTTACATTCAGATTTGCAACCGAATCAAGGTAATTGGTGAATGTTCCGCGAATGCGAAGCGTATCGCCTGTAATAAAAATGTTATTGTTGTTATCTACAATACTGTCGTAGGTCATGTTTACTGAATGAGCCACCGGTGCTGTAACCGCACGGTATAAATTTATTCTTCCGCCACCAAGTAAGCCTGCATAAGAAGAGTTTTTGCTATCAATATTATCAGCAGTAACGATTAACCGTTGCGCTACCTGTTCTGCATTATAAGCAGGAAAATGTGATTTGACAATTCCTGCAGCTCCGGCAGCACAAGGCGAAGCCATAGATGTGCCTGAAAGCGATGTATAGAAATACGGATTGCCATCCCAGGTGGAATAAATATTTACTCCGGGTGCACAAACTCCAATATTGTATCCATAGTTAGAAAAGCTTGCTTTTATATCATAATTATCTGTTGCTGCTACATTTAATACATATTGATAACACGCTGGGTAAAACAGTTCATTGAGCCCGCTATTGCCGGCGGCAGCAACTACGAGTGCATTCATATTTATAGTTGCGTATGTTATCACATCTTGTCCGTATGGCCCTCCATCGGTACTGCCCCATGAGCAGTTAATAACAGAGCAGCCATGTTCGGCAGCATAAGTAATACCCTCGTAACCAGCAACCAATACTCCGGTTGCATCTGCAATTTTAACCGGTAAAAATTTGCATTTATACCCTATACCTGCAATACCTGTTGTATTATTTACCGAAGCTGAGGCAATACCACAAACATGTATGCCGTGCTGGTTGCCTTGCCAGGTAGGGTTATTGTCATTCATGCCCACATCCCAGCCATAAAAATTATCGATGTATCCATCGTGGTCATCGTCAATATGGTTGATGGTGTCTTTATAATTGTACTTGATATTATCTTTTAAATCAGGGTGGTCGAGTAATGTTCCGGTATCTATAATTCCAATTACGGTATTGGTATCGCCCTGTTCTACATTCCATGCCGAATCAGCCCTTATTTGCTGTACGTTATATTGCAAATGATAATTGGTATCGTTCGGAGTAAAGCATGTATGTGGAATGTAATGTGGTTGTATATATTCAAAATAACCTAACGAGTTTAATTTGCTGATGGTCTTCTCAATTGGCAAATTGTCTGAATATTTTAATTCATATATAAGTGAAAGGTCGGCATATTTTCTGCCATACTTATCAAATTCTTTTTCCGGAGAATTAATGCGTGGATACTTTTTTACTATAGTATAAGTGCCCAACTTTTGAATGTATTGAATAAAGGCAGGAATATTGATATGGGTATTATCGCATTGGCTGCGATATGCGTTTTTTACCTTTAGTATTATAGTATTAGGAAGATAGCGTGGTTCGTTTTCCTGGGCTTGTAAACTAAAATGGCAACAGAAAGAAAAGATATAAGTAAATAGAAATGCCCGCGATATCCTCATGAAAAGGTTGAATTATATAGTAAAGGTATGAATTTTAAAGGATTTTCTATTCCTTTGACAGTACTACAAATTCAAGCCAGAACAGGAATCGGATAAAATAGAAAGCGCACCAGCAAGTGAATTTTTCCCACAAATTCATTTTCTGCAGATATTCCGGGTAAGTGACTTTATGGCACTTAGCCATCACCTTATCTAATTCAGTTTTTACTACGTTGCAGAAGGCGGCATCAAATACTTCGACATTGGTTTCAACACTGCTGTAATGGCTTAAGTGGTTAATGTTGTACGAGCCGATAGATGTCCATTTATCATCAACCAAATTTATTTTCCCATGCAATATAGTATCGTTCCATTCATATATTTCAATTTTGTTCCGGAACATCCATCTGTAAAGGTACATGGTGGCTTTTTTTGCAAGCACCACATCTGAAATGCCGGGCAGAATTATTTTTACAGCTACGTTTCTTTTAGCTGCTTTTCTGAGTATTCTTCTTGCCTTGCCGCCGGGGAGAAAATAACTTGCCATTAAAGTAACAGATAGATGAGAATGGCCGACCGCATTACGAATGCCCTTGGATATATTATTCTTTCTCCTCACCCAATCATTCTGGCTTACCTTTACAGGAATAATATCGCTGCTCAATGTTGCAGGATTAAGTGCAGTAAACTTCTTTCGCCTTGACCTATATCCTTTCCCTTTCCATAACGATTCACAAATACGCGAGATGTCGTTACACACTTCTCCTTTTATATAAACTGCATAATCCAGCCATGGTGTTTCAGGCCCATCAATGCGGTATTTATCTTCCACATTAATACCACCAATAAGCGCTTCTGTTGCATCGCCCAAAATTATTTTATGATGCAGCCTTCTGCCAAAACGTACCCTGTATTTATAAAACAGTGGTGAATATTTTCTGAATTGAATGCCATTCTTTCTTATTAGCTCAATGGTATTGCTTCGCAGGTCATTAGA
>JABCZW010000034.1:24855-25048 GCA_013289475.1 Bacteroidota bacterium | reverse complement strand
AGTTTCTGCAAGCAAAAAGGATACAAACTTATTGTAGTTAATGATGGCTCTAAGGACCAAACAAGTGTTGTGCTATCAAGTTTTTCTGGTGAAAGTATTGTAAGAATCTTACATAACAAAGTGAATGGTGGTTACGGAGCAGCTATAAAAAAAGGGGTTCGTGAAGCCGATACTGATTTTATAATTACTATAG
>JABCZW010000034.1:0-24845 GCA_013289475.1 Bacteroidota bacterium | reverse complement strand
AAAAAGCTATTGAAACTGATGCTGACATGGTTGTAGGTAACAGGGGAAACAGTTCAGGTTATTACCGCGGTTTGGGTAAATGGATTATAAGAAAGACTGCCGGTATCCTGATGCCACTTCATGTCCATGATATTAATTCGGGGATGAAATTGTATAACACAGCATTAGCTAAAAAGTACATTACAATTTGTCCTGAAACCATGGCTTATAGCGACATTATCCTTTTGGCCTTTGTTTATAAAAGACACTTGGTTATAGAATTACCTATAACAATTAAGCCACGTACTTCAGGCAAAAGCACTATAAATCCAATGACAGCAGTAGATACCTTAAAGGAAATAATGAACATTGTTGTTTTATTTAATCCCATGCGTATTTTTTTCCCTGTCGGTGTATTATGCATTCTGGCATCAATTGTATGGGATATACACATATTTATAAACGGGAACGGGGTAAGTACCGGCACCCTTTTAGGCATTTTAACAGGTATTTTAATGTTCTCTTTCGGCCTTATTGCCCACCAACTAAGCGCCTTCAGGAGGGCATCATTAGAATAGCCTCAAATCCATAACAATTTCGTAACTTTGTATCCTCTAATTTGAAGGGTATGAGCGATGAAATTCATGAAGAGTGTGGTATAGTACTCATTAGGCTGTTAAAACCATTTAGCTTTTACCAAAAAAAATACGGAACTCCCTATTATGCCATACATAAGCTTTACCTGCTTATGGAAAAACAGCATAACCGCGGACAAGATGGAGCAGGTATTGCAGACGTGAAACTTAATGCACCTGTAGGCACTGCTTATATGCACCGTATACGCTCGGCACAACAAAATGCATTGGAAGATATTTTCGGTAAAGTGCAGCGCCGAATTGACGAATCTTTAGCCGAACATAAAGACATTGCCAATGATCCCGAGAAACTAAGTCATTACGTACCTTTCCTGAGTGAATTACTTTTAGGTCATCTACGTTATGGAACATACGGCAAAAACAATTTTGAATATTGCCACCCTTTTGAACGCCATAACAACTGGCGTACTATAAACCTGATGATAGCAGGTAACTTTAACCTTACCAATGTGGATGATATGTTCGACAAGCTTTTAGAACTTGGTCAGCATCCAAAGGAAAAGACAGACACTATTACAATATTGGAAAAGATTGGTCACTTCCTTGATAAAGAGAACGAAAAATTGTTCAGAAAACATAAGCATGAAGGCAAAAATAACGAAGAAATATCTGAATTGATTGCCGAGAACCTGAACATAAAAGATGTGCTATTTAATGCCAGCAAGCGGTTTGACGGAGGTTATACCATTGCAGGTTTATTAGGCCATGGCGATGCATTTGTATTAAGGGACCCGAACGGAATACGCCCTGCTTTTTATTATCACGACGATGAAATAGTAGTTGCAACATCTGAACGCCCTGCCATTCAAACAGCCTTCAATGTTAGTGCAGATAAGATAAAAGAATTGCAACCCGGCCATGCACTCATAATAAAGAAAAACAAAACCGTATCGGAAGTATCTGTTAATCCTGCTAAGGAAAAACTGGCCTGCTCTTTCGAACGGATATACTTTTCCCGGGGTAACGATACCGATATTTACAAAGAGAGGAAAATGCTGGGTAAGCTTTTAGCTAACCCGGTATTAAAAACCATTAATTACGATTTAGAGAACACGGTATTTTCTTTCATCCCTAATACTGCTGAAGTAGCCTTTTTGGGTATGATGGAAGAAGTGGAAGCCTATCTTGATAAGGTTAAAGAAAAGGAATTGGAAAGTGGGGATAAAGCCAAACTGAAAAAGCTTTTATCTATCCACCCGAGAGTTGAAAAAATTGCATTGAAAGACACCAAACTCCGTACATTTATCACTAATGATATTAACCGTGCTGATAAAGCAGCGCACGTATACGATACTACTTATGGTGTAATTAAACCAGGCAAAGATAACCTTGTTATACTCGATGATTCTATAGTTAGAGGCACTACTTTAAAGCAAAGTATTTTAAGAATATTAGACAGGCTTGGCCCCAAAAGAATAATTGTTGTTTCATCAGCTCCGCAAATACGTTATCCAGATTGTTACGGTATTGATATGGCTAAACTGGGCGATTTGATTGCCTTTGAAGCGGCAGTATCTTTATTGAAAGATTCCTTTAAAGACAATTTACTGGAAGAAGTTTACGAAAAAGCCAAGGCACAGGATGAATTGCCACTGGAGCAGATTCAGAATCACGTAAAAGAAATTTATGCGCCGTTTACCAATGAACAAATTTCTGCTAAGATCACTGAATTGCTTCGCCCAAAAGAAATAGGTGCCGACATTGAAATTATTTACCAGGACGTGGCTGGTTTACACAAAGCCATTCCCAATCATAAAGGCGATTGGTATTTTACCGGCAACTACCCTACTCCGGGCGGAAATAAAGTAGCCAACCGTTCCTTCATGAATTTTATGGAAGGAAAGAATGTAAGAGCTTACTAAAAGGATTCTTTAAATCTATTTCGGGAAATTATGCGTACCTCGGTCGCTCCTGCACCGTATTTTTGGTAAGAACCATCTGAAAACTCAATCCCGTCGTATCTCTTAAGAATATCATGTATTGATTGGCGTAAAACCCCGTTTCCTACTCCGTGTATGAATACAATCTTCGATAAATGACTCTTTATTGCCCTTTCCAGGCTATCCTGAAAATGATCGAGTTGCATGCTTAGCTTTTGCTGGTTGCTCTTACTATATGAATTCTCATCAAGTTTCTCAGCATGTAAATCAACTACTAAAACATCTTTAGCATGTGGCTTGGCCACTGAGCCATGCTTCTTTATCTCAACCGGCTCTTTATGCCTGGCAGACATATCAGCCAATGAAATGAGGCCAACAAGCACCAGCTCTTTCATATTCACCTCAATTTCAATGCCTTCCGTAAGCTCAACTAATATCTTATGAGCCGAAAGCACTTTTATAACCCTCCCCTCACCCTTTTCGTGTAAAAAGCTAACTTTGTCGCCAGGCTTATAAGACATGTTTGTTATGAATTTCCGCCAAAATTAACCTATTCTTTTTGGCTAATTAAAATTAAATGTGTAATATTGCAGCCCTTTTGAAAAAAATAACGCTATGAATCTAATTAAATACGTTGAAGAACAGATGCTTTCTAAGAAAGCACTCCCTTCATTTAAAGCCGGTGACACCATTACCGTTAACTATAAGATTAAAGAAGGTGATAAAGAACGTATTCAGCAATACCAGGGTATTGTTATCCAACGCCGTGGCGCTGGAGCATCTGCGAGCTTTACCGTTCGTAAAATATCAAACGGTGTTGGTGTAGAAAGGGTATTCCCTCTATTTTCTCCGTTTATCGACAGTATTGACATTAATAAAGAAGGCGTTGTACGCAGGGCCAGAATTTATTACATACGCAATGCTAAGGGCAAAAAAGCGCGTATTGAAGAAAAACAATACGGAGGTAACGAAGCTGCCGCTGCACCTGCTGCTGAAAAAGAAGTTGTTGCTGCTGAAAAAGTATAATTCCCCATTTTTATATTATTGAAAAGGCCTCGCAAATGCGGGGCTTTTTTATGTCATTAAGATTCCTATCACTCAATTCCGGGGGAATGCAACACTTTTCTCTTGCTTTATTTAAGGTTTTAAGGCCTCTTTTAGACACTTTTATACCACATCCCTACAAGTATTTATCCCTATCACAAAAAAGAGCCGGAAACATATCAACAAATCGCCCTTTTTTGTTGATAAATAAACAAGGTGTTTTTGCCCGTCATTTCTGCAAAAGAATGGCTTTTTTAGCTTATATTTGTACGATATAGAAAACTCAAAAAATCAACCTGGAATATGACCGAAAAAGCATCGCAAATTGAAGAAGTAGATACCACCAAACAAAAAGGTGATAATGGTGAATATTCAGCAGATAGTATTACAGTACTTGAAGGGCTTGAGGCAGTACGTCTTCGCCCTGCCATGTATATCGGCGATACCGGATTAAGAGGGTTGCACCACTTGGTATATGAAGTGGTGGATAATTCCATTGATGAAGCCCTTGCAGGGTATTGCAAAAACATAAATGTCTTTATTCATACCGATAATTCTATAACCGTAACAGACGACGGAAGGGGAATACCTACCGGTATCATGAAAAAGGAAAACAAATCGGCACTTGAAATTGTTATGACTGTATTGCATGCCGGTGGAAAATTCAATAAAGATACCTACAAAGTATCGGGTGGATTGCATGGCGTTGGGGTATCTTGCGTAAATGCTCTTTCAATACACGTAAAGACAATTGTGCAACGGGAGGGTAAAATATTTTGCCAGGAATACAGCAAAGGAAAACCTTTATATGATGTTAAAGTAATAGGCGAATCTGATAAAACAGGTACATCGCAAACATTCCTACCTGATAATACTATTTTCACAGAATCTGTTTATCGTTATGATATTCTTACAGCCCGCCTTAGAGAATTAGCTTACCTGAATAAAGGGGTGAGGCTTAATATTACTGATGAAAGAGAAAAAAACGAAAAAGAGGAATTCATTTCAGACACCTTTTATTCTGAAGGGGGACTTAGAGAATTTGTGGAATACCTTGATGCTAACCGTGAAAGGCTTATTCCTGAACCAATTTATGTAGAATCGGAAAAGTATGGAATGCCTGTGGAGGTTTCAATGCTTTATAATACTTCGTTTAACGAAAACCTGCATTCTTATGTAAACAATATTAATACCCACGAAGGTGGTACTCACCTCGCAGGTTTCAGAAGGGCTCTTACCCGTACACTTAAAACCTATGCCGACAAATCGGGTATGCTGAGCAAACTTAAATTTGAAATTGATGGTGATGATTTCCGCGAGGGGCTTACCGCTGTTATTTCCGTAAAGGTTGCCGAGCCTCAATTTGAAGGACAGACAAAGACCAAATTAGGAAACAAAGAAGTTATTGGTGCGGTTGATACTGCTGTGGGCGAAATGCTTACCAATTACCTTGAAGAGCATCCCAAGGAAGCAAGAATTATTATAGACAAGGTTATTTTGGCTGCTACGGCACGTTTTGCTGCACGTAAGGCACGCGAAATGGTGCAACGTAAAGGTGCATTAACAGGTGGTGGCTTACCCGGTAAACTGGCAGACTGCTCTGAAAAAGATCCCGGCGCTTGTGAAATATTCCTCGTTGAGGGAGACTCGGCAGGTGGAACGGCAAAACAAGGTAGAAATCGTGCCTTCCAGGCGGTACTTCCATTAAGGGGTAAGATTTTGAACGTGGAAAAGGCCATGGAACATAAGATCTATGAAAATGAGGAAATAAAAAATATTTATACTGCATTAGGCGTATTTAAAGGCACCCAGGAAGATCAAAAGGCCTTGAATATTGAAAAACTTCGCTACCATAAAATCATCATCATGTGCGATGCTGACGTTGACGGTAGCCACATCACAACACTTATTCTCACTTTCTTCTTCAGGTATATGAAGGAACTTATTGAGAACGGCCACATCTATATTGCTACACCTCCGCTTTACCTGGTAAAGAAGGGTAAGGACCAGCGTTATGCCTGGACCGAAGAAGAACGAGATAATGCAATAAAAGAAATAGGCAAGAACGGTAAGGATAATGTTGGTGTACAACGATACAAAGGTTTGGGTGAAATGAACGCGGAACAACTTTGGGAAACAACAATTAACCCGGAATCACGCAAATTGCGCAAAGTAACCATTGAGAGTGCCGCAGAAGCAGACAGAATTTTCTCGATGCTTATGGGCGATGATGTATTACCAAGAAGGGAATTCATCGAAAAGAATGCCCGCTACGCTAAAATTGACGCTTAACATGGTTTTAGACCAAATAAAAAAGGGGGATAATTCCCCCTTTTTTATTTCATGGCAGTTGTAGCTTAATACTATTTATTAGTAGTAGATGCAGCAGGAGCCGTAGTTGCAGGACCCTTGGTAGTAGCCGCATTTTTTGGAACACCTGTCCCTTTAACGGCCATATCTGTATTTCCTTTACCACCTTTACCTTTCTTAGCATCTTTTGCTTCGTCTTTTTTCTTTGCGGCAGCTTCTTTAGCTTTACCTAATAAACCACCTTGCTTTGCAAAGCTATTATTGCTTACAAACGCGATGATCAAAACAGCCAGGATTGTCTTTAATGTTTTCATGATTTTAAGTTTTATAAAACAAATATAGTACTTAGTAGTGAAGGATTTATGAAGACTACTCTTTTAATATACTTATTGCTTGCTGCAGCGGTATAGGCTTATCTTTAAAGTAAGCAACCACAAAGGCTCCGCTAACACCATCTGCAATTACCTTTTCCTTCATAGCCTTTGCCGAAGCATAATCAGGATAAGGGCCGACATTAAAGTGAGTCAGACCTGATTCATCTTCATCAAAAGCAAGGTTCGGATATTGTTTAAACTTATCCCTTATTTCTTTAGGCGGGTTACCTTTAAATACCCCTAGCTGTACCCTGAACTTAATTTCTTTCTTATCCAGCGTATTCTGTTCATTCGTAATTGAATCATTCAGGTTTTCCTTTTCAGGCTTAACGTATGTAGCTCCTGCATCAGATAAAGCAATTCTCTTGCCATTCTTATATGCCTTTACAAATGCATCCGAGAATCCTTCTGTTATCAATTCTGTTTTATAAACAGCAGCATCCTTGTAATTAGTAAACGAACCGGCAGAATACGTGTATAAGCCGTTTTCAGTCTTCACTTCAACCAGGTTCTTGGCGCCCGAGAATATGCGGGTGCTTGATAACTTATGCTTGTATGCACCTAACTGTACCCTATAAACAATACCTCCCGTTTCGGGCAATGTCTCGGTTCCTTTTTCAGGGTTTGCGCCTTTCTCCGGCTTAGTTCTCTTTTCAGGGTTTGTGCCCTTGTCTGTTACACCTTTTTCAGGATTTGTTCCTTTATTCACACCTTGTGTACCACCCGAACTTGGCACTGCAATTGGCTTATCAGTAGTTATGTAATCGCCACCTTTATAATAAACAACTTTAGAATCTGTCAGTCCCATCTTAATTAATTGCTCTTTTCGTTTTTTGGCCACATCAAAATCAGAATAATCACCGGCTGTATAAACGGATGTAGAATCTTTAAGCATATTCGATTTAACATCTGATACACTTAGTATTTTATCCATGTCACCGGCCGGCACACCCTTTGAGTATCTTCCAATCTCAACAGTATACCTGCTGTCTGAACTATTCAATGAATATCCTCCCGCTCTTTTAATAGTAGAACTGTCATATACAACTTTCGTAAACTCACCTGTACTATCCATAAACATCCTATACTGCCGTGCTATAGCCGAATCGCTCAGCGGAACAGTGTCGGTATTCGCATAATAATGAACTGTATCGTTTATGAGAGAGGCATCCAGCTTCACGGTATCATACCTGCTATCATCTATTTCACCGGGGCCACGTACATGTTCAGATTTGGTTAAATCATACCGCAAGCCTATCGATGTCATTAAAAACATATCGTGTGTTCTTGTTCCCTTTAACGGGCCCGGAACATTGGGATTAAGTCCGTCAATATGATCTGTAAAAGTGTAATGCAACGTTGTTCCGATAGTGAAATCAGCTTTTTTGTTAACGTGTATCATAAACCCTGCTCCTATTGGTATAGCAAATGTCTGTTCTGAATATTTTCCTGATCCATCAAGATTCAAAGATCTAATATCAGTTTCGTAAGTATAATCAGGGTTTACTATTGTTGCGCTGGATGCATTTGCTGCATTTTGCGGAAGGCTGCGAATGCTACCGTCGGACCAATAATAATACTTATTGCCATATTGGTCTCTCATATCAGTTGTCGACAAGAATTCATACGATTCCAGGCCCAGAATGAAATAAGGGGAAATGTCCTTCTGTGGTAATATTTTATACATAATATGAACTCCACCCCCGGTTATATGTGATTGGAAGTTCCAGTTATAATCCTGTGTGCGTACGTACTGGCCAAGCTGCCCAAAAAGAGCATACAAATGAAACTCGAAATGATCGGTTAACTTCTGTGCAAATACCAAGTCGTACCCAAGCCTGCTCGTGGTTGGGTTCTGGGCGTAGCTATTTACAGACTTTACATTACCAAAATATGAAAACATACCCACTCCTAGCCCAATTATAGGCTTTAAAACAAACCCATTTGTTGTTGAAACAGGAGGGTTAGAATCTGCTACAGCCTTGCTTGCTATAGGGTCAGGAACAAGAATATTTTGCTTTTGTTTAGCTGAATCCCTGCCATCTTTATTTACTGAGGCAGAAACACATTCTACAGATATAAGAAGAAGTGTTGCTACATTAATAAGCAGGTTGTAAGCTTTCGGCATATTTGTTTTTCTTAGCGGCTGACAATTATACGAAAAAAACCGGCTAATGTTACTGTATCCACTGTTGTTTGGTAATCATCAGTGCTTCCTGTACCGTAATACGGGTAGAACCATTATACGCAACAACAAACGGAGCCATTACACCTTTTGCCTTAACTTCTTCCCGGCGGTCGTGTGCAGCCTTATAATCACTGAATTTACCAACCATATACTTGGTAAAACCATCACCCATATCGGTAATAATGCCATTTAACCTATTTACGTTGGCAAAATACGACTTAGGGTTCGACAAAGCATTGTGCAATGCCATAACCTGTACCCTGTAAAATGCCATACCATTATGCGTAGCATCCGGCGGAGTACCACTTTGCTGTTGGGTACCACCCTGTTGTTGTTGAGTACCCCCTTGTTGTTGGGTACCACCTTGCTGTTGCTGGGTGCCACCTTGTTGTTGGGTACCGCCTTGCTGTTGTACTGCTACCGCGCCCGAACCAGTTACAGAGAATGTAGTTGCATTAATAGGGTATTTAGCAGTTCCTCCATCTTTTAAAAACGAGAATGTACCCGTAACAGCCTGGTCGCCAGAAACGCTCGCACCTACATTCATATTATAAGTAACCGTATATACTGAGTCAGCTGGAAGGTTCATCCATACTATTTTCATCTTATTATCAACCAGCGTAAATGCCCCTGTTTTTATATCACCCTGACTTGCTGTGCATCCGGCAGGTAAAACTTCTTCAAGCCTTGCAAAACCGCTAAGTGCACCTTTATGAATAGTTACACTAACAGTTATACTGCCACCTGCAGCAACTGAGCTGGTGGAAAAACTACGGGTTGCATATACGCCACCAATTGATGGTGCAGGTGGCGCTGATTGCACACCATTACCATTACTAGGGTTAGTGCCTGATGAAGTGGTTGCATTTGTCGCGTTAGGGTCAGTACCGGTTGATGTTGGCGTTACCGTATTTGTTGCCGCAGTATTAGTACCTGATGCAAAACTTGCATTCGAATAATTAGTATTAGTACCTGAAGAAGTAGGTGTTCCCGTATTTGTTGTGGCAGCATTAGTGCCCGATGCTGTTGTAGCATTAGGGTCAGTACCGGTTGATGTTGGCGTTACACTATTTGTTGTTGCTGTAGTCGGCGTTGTATTGCTTGCAACTGCTCCGCTGCCAGCAACAGCAATTGTTAAAGGGTTAGCATCTGCACCTTGCTTGTTATTGTCTACTACATAGGCAAATCGGCCACCTATATTCTGGTTACCCGATACACTTGGGTCAACTGTTACCACATAACTTATTTTAAGGGTTTGGTCGCCCGGTAAAGAAGCCCATATAAACTTTATTGCATTTCCTGAAGAAAGTACAGTAGCGTTCGCCTTTTCACCTTCTTTTGCGGTGAAGCCTTGTGGCAGATCGGCCTGGTACTTAGCGAAGCCGGTAGTGGCTCCTTTGTTGATAGTTACCTCGACTGTGAAGGACGAACCTGGGTTGGCGCTGGGGGGAGCCGTTTGCGTTACAGTCACTGTAGACTGCATAAATACTTGGTAAACGAATAACCCTATCAGGTTGAACAGTAGTACGAGGTACTTTATCATATTTTGTGTTTATTGGTCAAAGAAGTAGTCGATTAAAGCGTTAATATCTGCTATCGTCATAGGTGAAGTGCCGTCAAAGAAATCATTTATGGCACGTGTAATGTCTTGTGATGTTATAATACCGGTATGTTCATAATCTGCTGGTTTAAACCTGTCCGGTAGTACCTTACCTCCGTGAGCAATGGCTATTGAATCTTGTGTATGACCTGCATGACCGTTAGGGTCAGCATTAAATGCAGCACTCCTGTCGGTAGATAAGGAATCGTTATGCGCTTTCTCTTCTGCAGCTAAAAGTTTTTCCTCTTGTTCCTTTGAAATTTCTGTTTGTTTAGGGGCTTCTTCTTTTGTAATAGATCCAAATTCTCCCGGGTGCCAGTTTGGATCTACACCATCAGCACTCTTGGTTCTTTTAATAAAATGGTATTCGAGTGTACAATAAGAAAATAAATACTTGTCGTTTTTAGGGCTTGCAGTTGTAACCGTATTCTCAATACTATTCGTAAAAGTAAAGTAGTATGCAGCCTGTATATTTATGGCAAGATTATCTGTAAGGTGAACTTTGGCGCCTAAACCCACGGGTACACACATGGTACTCCCATTGTTTAAAAAGGTCTCATATGTATAATCTCTGTATACTACTTTAGCAGTAATAACATCAGCTGCATTTTGCTGCTGGTTACGTATGCTGCCATCAGTCCAATAATAATATGGATTGCCATTTGCATCCTTAAGGTCAGTATACTTGCTATACGACATGTAACTTATGCCGGTATATATATAGGGAGCAATAGTTGAATTCTTTGGAAGGAATAATCCATCAAAATGCAGATTAAGCAATAACTCTCCCTGTACAAAATTCGACTGGAAGTTCTTATTCTTAGTTGTGTCGTCGGAGCGCTGGTCGGCGGCTAATTTGCCAATTACGCCATTTAGCTGTATACCCAGGAAGCTAACCAGCCTTTCTTCAATGCCGAATACGTATCCAGTACGTACAGTACTTAATGCAGTAATCCCACTTCCATTATCAATGTTGCCATTGAAGTACGTCACACCCACTCCGGCCATTATTGTTGGCAGTGATGAATGTTTACTTGAATCTTTTGACTGTGAAAATCCATTCAAGGAAATAACAGTTAAAATTGCGATGGGTAAAAATCTTGAGTTGCTCATGTAACTTTTTGTTAGACGAATCTTGATTTATTGTCGACAAAACCGAACTTTTTGTCCATCGCAAATATAGGCTTTTTAAATCTCATTATTGCAAAACTAATAGGGAAAAAAAAGCAAAACCCTTTAATACAATTGCACTTACTAACAACATAATGTTAAGAAGGGCAGGTAATTCGGGGTGGTATATACCTTGTATCATTGATTCTGCGCGATAAACAGAATGTTTAACATATTGCAAATTTTTAATCGTATTTTCGCATTCCCAATATTTAAAATCATGGAAAAATATAATGTTGTTGTAATTGGTTCAGGCCCCGGCGGTTATATTGCTGCTATACGTTGCGCTCAACTGGGAATGAAAACTGCTATCATAGAAAGATATGCTTCATTAGGTGGTACATGCCTTAATGTAGGCTGCATTCCATCGAAAGCATTGCTTGATTCATCGGAGCATTATTTTAATGCCGCACATAATTTTAAAACGCATGGCATTGATATAAAGGATTTGAAAGTGAACATTGGACAAATGATAAAGCGCAAAAGCGAAGTAGTAAAACAAACCTGCGACGGCATTGCTTTTTTAATGAAGAAAAATAAAATTACTGTTTATACCGGCCACGGAACGTTTACAGGAAAAAATACAATTGCAATTGATAATAACGGAAAGAAGACTGAAATAGAAGCTGAAAAAACAATTATTGCTACAGGTTCAAAACCATCTTCGCTTCCGGGAATAATTATTGACAAACAAAGAATAATTACTTCTACCGAAGCATTGAACCTAACAGAAATCCCTAAAAACCTTATTATTATTGGTGGCGGAGTAATAGGGCTTGAATTAGGGTCGGTATATGCCAGGTTAGGTGCAAGTGTAAAAGTGGTTGAATTTACCGATGGAATTATAGGCACTATGGATAAGGGACTTGGAAAAGAACTACAAAAGGTATTACAGAAAGAAGGTTTTGAGTTTTATTTAAAACATAAAGTAACAGGTGTTACAGCAAAAGGAAAAGAAGTTATAGTTACAGCCGACGATCCTGATGGCAAGAGCACATCATTTAAAGGAGATTATTGTTTGGTTGCTGTTGGACGCAAGCCTTATACCGATAACCTTGGCTTAGAAAAAGCAGGTGTAACAAAAAATCAAAGAGGGTTTATTGATGTGAATGATCATCTCGAAACCAATGTTGCCGGCATTTACGCTATTGGTGATGTGGTGCGCGGAGCAATGCTTGCACACAAGGCAGAAGAAGAAGGAGTTTATGTGGCAGAATTAATTGCAGGACAAAAACCACATGTAGATTATAATTTAATACCCGGTGTGGTTTATACCTGGCCCGAAGTAGCATCAGTTGGCGCTACTGAAGAACAATTGAAAACAAATAACACTCTATATAAAGCCGGCAATTTTCCTTTTAAAGCAAGTGGCCGGGCCCGGGCCAGTATGGACCTTGATGGATTTGTAAAAGTACTTACCGATGCAAAAACAGATGAAATTTTAGGCGTGCATATTATTGGTCCGCGTGCAGCTGATATGATTGGCGAAGCAGTAGTTGCAATGGAATACCGCGCATCTGCAGAAGATATAGCAAGGATTTGCCATGCGCATCCTACCTACTCAGAAGCTATTAAGGAAGCTTGTCTGGATGCTACCGGCAAAAGAGCATTAAACATGTAACTTATGGGGAAAACGGGAGTATTATTAGTAAACCTTGGCACACCGGATAGCCCTGCAACAGCAGATGTGCGTAAATATCTTGTAGAGTTTTTAAATGATAAAAGGGTAATTGATATACCGGCATTGCAAAGAAAACTGCTTGTGAATTTTGTAATTGCTCCAACCCGGGCGCCCAAGTCAGCAGCACAGTATAAAGAGATTTGGACAAAAGAAGGTTCTCCCTTACTTATATATAGCGAGAAACTAAGGTCCAAATTGCAAAAACACATGGGAAGTGAGTATGTTGTAGAATTGGCAATGCGCTACCAGAAGCCTTCATTGAAAAATGCAATCGATAAATTAGCAAGTAATTCAGCTGTCGAGAAACTGATTGTTGTTCCATTGTATCCTCATTATGCATCATCAAGTACAGGCTCAACTATTGAAAAGGTAATGGAGTTATTAAAAGAGAAAGAAGTTATACCGCATACAACTATTGTAGGGCCATTTTTTAATAATCAAGGGTATATTGATGCTTTTGCTAAAATTATTTTGAAACAGTTCACCATTGCAGAGTACGATCACTTTTTATTCAGTTATCACGGGTTGCCGGAAAGACATATAATGAAAGGCTCAGCCCAATGTGGTATGAATTGTAAATTGGGCGATTGCTGTAACACTCTTACAACAACCAATTATCATTGTTACCGGGCTGAATGTTTTGAAACCACAAGATTACTTGTTAAGGCATTAAACCTTAAAGAGGGAAGTTATACTTCTACATTCCAATCAAGGCTGGGGCGCGACCCGTGGATAAAACCATATACAGATAAGGTTATTGAAGAACTTGCAAAAAAAGATGTAAAAAAGATACTGGCCTTCTCCCCTGCTTTTGTTGCAGATTGTCTTGAAACTCTGTACGAGATTCGTTTTGAGTACAACCGCCTTTTCCAGGAACATGGGGGTACTCACCTACACCTTGCCGAAAGCCTCAATGACAAAGACGAATGGGTTAAGGCCTTGAGTACTATAATAATAGGGTAAGAAAACGGCAAATCAAAAACTTTACAATTTATCACATAATAAATTGTAAATCAATAATTTAATGTGTTTTATTACTCCTATATTTAGAAGACATAAAACAGCCTTATTAGCAACAATGGAAAAAATGTTGAATTTGGGTATTTTGAAATAGAAATATTCTTATCTTTGCCGTCCATTTTAAAAAACATGAAGATAACTAAACAATACGAAACCGTATTTATCCTTACTCCGGTACTATCGGAAGAACAAACCAAGGAAGCGGTTGATTTTTACCGCAAAACCCTTAAGGATCAGGGCGCTAAGATTACCAACGAAGAGCATTGGGGTTTGAAAAAATTGGCATATCCAATTCAAAAGAAAAGCACTGGTTTTTATCATGTAATTCAGTTTGAAGGCCCTGCTGCATGTGTAAAGGAACTTGATGTTACCTATTATAGGGATGAGCGTATTTTGCGTTACCTTACTGTAGCATTAGATAAGCATGCGCTTACTTACCTCGAAAAAAGGAAGACCAGGTTTGGTAAAGGCAAAGATGGTGACCACAAGAAAAACAAAGTTGAATCTACATTAAACTAATATAAAGAGCTATGGCAGAGAACACAACAGCGGCAAGCAACGAAGTACGTTACCTTACTCCTCCTCCAATTGAAGTAAAAAAGAGGAAATATTGCCGTTTTAAGAAATATGGCATTAAGTATATCGATTATAAAAACCCTGATTTTTTGAAAAACTTCATTAACGAACAAGGCAAGTTATTGCCTGTACGTATCACGGGTAATTCTTCAAAATACCAGCGTAAAGTAGCTCAAGCAGTAAAAAGGGCACGCCATATTGCATTATTGCCTTTTGTAGGCGATCTTATAAAATAATATTAATAGCATTTAGCCATGGAAATTATCCTTACCAAAGACGTAGAACATCTCGGCAACCAACACGAACTTGTAAAAGTGCGTCCGGGTTATGCCAGAAATTTTTTAATCCCGCGCGGCCTTGCACAGGTTGCAACCGAATCGAACCGCAAAGCTTTAACTGAACTGCTGAAGCAAAGAGCACATAAAGAAGAGAAGGCTAAGACCGCAGCTGAAGCTGCTGCAAAGAAACTGAAAGATGTTGTTGTTAAAATACCGGCTAAGGTTGGTGAAAACGGCAAAATATTTGGTTCTGTTAACGCTATACAAATAGCTGAAGCATTACAAAAACTTGGCTACACAGTTGAGAGGAAAAATATTGATGTTGCTGCTGAGCATATCAAAACTATCGGCAAGTATACCGCCAATGTGCGTCTTCATAAAGATATTTCTGCAGAAGTAGCTTTTGAAGTTGTATCTGAATAATTTTTATTTTTTTTCTTAAAAACCCCGTTCGTCAAACGAACGGGGTTTTTTGTTTTATAATTTGGAATTCATATTAAAACATTTATATATTTGTCAATCCCCAGGCTGCCAACTATGAGGAAATTTATTTTTTTGTTTCTTTTTGCGTGTGGAAATTTATCCATCGCACAACCTCAGTATAAAGATGTTGCCCCAATTTTCTTTAGCCGTTGCACCAGTTGCCATAACCAAAATGGCGTAGTTTCATTTTTAGGATATAGCCAAACTATTCGTTATACATCAGCCATACGCGCCTACCTTAATGCCAATTTAATGCCTGCCTGGCTACCGGATACAACTTATACCCGGTTTATGCACGAGCGCTATATTCTACCGGCCGAAAAAGCTGAAATTATTGATTGGATTGCAAAAGGCGCCAATGCCGGCGATACTACACTTGCCCCTCCTACTCCTGTTTATCCACGTTACCAGCTTAAGGGCAGACCCGATTTGGTTGTTAAAATAAGGCCTTTTACCAGTAACGCTGTCAGTCAAGATGCATTTGATTGTTTTTCATTACCTACCAGCCTTAAACAAGACAGGTATCTGAAGGCATACGAAGTGGTCCCCGGAAATCCATCCATCATTCATCATATAATGATAAGCATTGATACTTCCGGTAAAATAGTGAGCGACCTTAGCGGATCTTGTTATAACGCCGATACTGCCAATGACCTTATAGGAGGATATGCGCCCGGAACAGGCCCCGCAGTATTTCCATCGGTAGGAAAATTAAAATTGGGCATAAAAATTAAAGCGGGTTCAAATATTATTCTGCAAATTCATTACCCTTTAGGAACAGCAGGGCAAGTAGACAGTACACAAATAAGATTTTATTTTTACCCTATTGGAACTACCGGAATAAGAGAAATATATTCTTCTGTTCCATTGGTTAACACCTCTATGACAATACCCGCCAACCAGGTTACTACTTATACTGCAAAATATCCAAGAACAGGAACTTTAGGGGCGCCAATATCATTATTTTCAATATTTCCCCACTCTCATTATCTCGATACAAGCATACAAATATGCTCCTATATGGGCACTGATACGATTCCATTAATTCGTATAAACGATTGGAACTTTAGCCAGGAGCAATATTATATTTATCATCATCTTGTAAAAATACCTGCCGGCTATTGTTTATACGCCAAGCATGTATATAATAATACCTCGCGCAATCCAAATAATCCCAATAGCCCTCCTGAAACAATGGTTGCGGGTGTTAACAGTAAAAGTAACGAAATGCTGTTTGACGGAATTGAATGGATGGGATACCAGGAAGGCGATGAAAAATATAATCTCGACTCGCTTATGCAACTATCAGATTCCCTTATCAGCCCTACTGCCATTGAAGAACTTACTGATTTTATAGTAAACGATATAATTGCATATCCAAATCCGGGTAACGGCAATTTTACCTTATCATCATCGCAGCATGAACTAGGCCTTGTAACCATATATAATTTATTTGGCCAGGTAGTTTATAGTAAAAAAATAAACTCCTTCACTCACCAGATAGATCTGAGTAATGAGCCAGCGGGTATATATATTGTGCAGGCTGGAGACCGGCACATAAGGCTTATTAAAAACTAAATTTACTATTCAAAGTCCAGCGAAGTCTGGCTTGGGCCACGGCGTTTTTTGGGTGGTGTTTCCTCACTCTTAGTGGGACGCAATACCGGTAAAGCTGGGGGCGCTGCTGATTGTTTCTTTGCCGGAGGACTTACAAATACTTTAGGTTCGTTCTTTTTTATCTTTTTAGGGGCCTCTGTAACTTTCGATTTAAATTCTTCTATAGGAGACATGCCACTATCTTCAAAGTCATCATCCTTGCTTCCATTACCACTTTTGGGTGCAGGTGCATCATTAGCCGAGACTGGTTCATCTTGCGGAGCATTAGGGTCGGCAATAAGCTGCACTTCTTTAACTTTGCTGTAATTAAGTGGTTTACCCTGAGCCTTAATACCCATTACCGGAATCTCATCAAGGCGTATTCTTTCATCGGGCAGTTCTTTACCTTTCTCTTTAGTAAATTTTATTTCAGCAACAACATGGCTACTATCGCTAACGGCCTCCAATTGAGAAGCATCAGTTTCTGAAATAAATTTCACTTTCTTATCTGTAAGTTCAGGTATAAAGCGCTTTACATAGAATTTTTTCTTTTCACCTTCCCAATAAGCTGTTGAAATAACGCGCTTATCATTAAATTTTGTAATAAGGACAATATCATCTTCAAAGTGAGCCGTAAGATCAAAGCCACTTAATCGGTATTCACCATCTTGTGTAATTACAAGTATTTTGTCTTCTCCGGCAAATTCACCAATAAATGTGCCTCTATCATCAGTATTCAGTCGGTGCACAGTGTCATCGAACCATATTTTTTGCGCACTCAGTGTAGATATGCCTTTTTCTTTTTGCATTACCTTACGAACAGGGTACTTTGTAACCGTATTACCCATTGTATCTCTTCCCTTAATGGCAAGGTCGGCAAAGTTTACATCAAAAATTTTAACACGTGCAGTTGTTGTAGCTTTAAGGTTTATAGTTATTACTTCTGCCTCACCATTGGGGTTAGCAGTTAAGTAAAGCACCTCTGAACCTTCATTGCCGCGTGAAAGTGCATAGTCTTTATCACGTATTACCGACGTAACGGCAAAGCGCTTCATAAAAGTAGCACCCTTTGACCCATCGCGATATACCATATTATAAATGGTACGCTCATCATTTCGCTTAAAGATATTTATGTAAATAATATCCTTTCCTACAAATGCTTTTTCAGATACACGTGTAACCAGCATAGTTCCATCGCGGCGGAAAACAATAATATCGTCTATATCCGAACAATCGCAAACAAATTCGTCTTTACGCATACTATAGCCGGCAAAGCCTTCTTCACGGTTTACATACAGCTTTTGGTTCGATGCAACTACCTGGGTAGCCACAATAGTATCGAATGATTTTATTTCCGTTTTACGCTCTCTGCCTGTACCATACTTTTTCTTAAGCTCCTTATAATACTCTATTGAATATTCTATAATATTATCAAGGTTATGCTGCACGGTCTTCATTTCATCCAATAGCTTCTTCATAAACGCCTCGGCTATAGATGTATCATATTTAGAGATACGCTTGATCTTGATCTCAGTAAGCCTGACGATATCTTCACGTGTAATTTCACGTGGAAACTTTTTCTTGTATGGTTTTAATCCTGCTTCAATGGCTAATAAAACCTCTTCCCATGTTTCGCAATTCTCTATATCACGGTATATGCGTTTTTCAATAAATATCTTTTCAAGAGAGGCAAAATGCAACTGCTCAGTAAGGTCCTGCTTCTTTATTTCTAATTCTTTTTGCAATAAATAAACAGTGCGTTCAGTTGCAATCTTCAGCATTTCGGTAACACCTAAAAAACGTGGCCTGTCGTTTTCAATTATACATGCATTAGGTGAAATAGACACTGCACAGTCGGTAAATGCATAAAGGGCATCAATAGTCTTATCTGGCGAAACACCGGAAGGCAAATGAATCAATATTTCTACATTTTCTGCGGTATTATCCTCTATATTCCTGATCTTTATTTTCCCTTTCTCATTAGCGGTAATGATAGAATCAATAAGCGATGATGTGGTAGTGCCAAAAGGTATATCATTTATTACAAGAGTCTTTTTATCAGTAATATTAATCTTGGCTCTGATAATAACTTTACCACCCTTCATTCCATCATTATAGTTCGAGAAATCGGCCATGCCGCCAGTAGGGAAATCGGGGAATATATGCGGCCTTTTACCTTTTAATACGTTTATAGAGGCATCAATAAGTTCAATGAAATTATGAGGCAATATTTTACACGCCAGGCCCACTGCAATACCTTCAGCGCCTTGCGCTAAAAGAAGCGGAAACTTAACCGGTAAATGAACGGGCTCTTTATTCCTTCCGTCGTAACTCGCCTGCCAGGCAGTGGTTTCTTTGTTAAACACCACATCAAGAGCAAACTTAGAAAGACGGGCTTCAATATAACGAGGTGCAGCAGCAGAATCTCCTGTAAATATGTTACCCCAGTTACCTTGTGTATCAATAAGTAGTTCGCGTTGGCCTAGCTGCACCATAGCATCACCTATAGAAGCATCGCCATGCGGGTGATACTTCATTGTATTACCTATAACATTGGCAGTTTTATTGTAACGGCCATCCTCTAACTCCATCATAGAATGAAGAATGCGCCTTTGAACAGGTTTTAAGCCATCTGCCAGCGCCGGAACAGCTCTTTCAAGTATTACGTAAGAAGCATAGTCGAGAAACCAATTTTGATATAATTGCGGAAGATGTGTTACGCGTACACTATCGTCGCCACCAATAGCATCATTACCATGCTCATTTTCAGCATCTTCCCCCTTTGGTTCTTCTTCCTCTTTTCTTCCTTTATCTTCCATTTTTATTTTTGAAGTGCGGCAAAATTAAGCTTTTGGCAATCTTACGCTATGTCAGTAATGAATAAGATTTAAACAGACACATAGAATTTACCAACAAAAAAGCCCCGCATTGCTGCGGGGCTTTCTTATTATTTAAAACAATTGCCTTTATTTTACTCAGTAATAACCATCTTTTTAGTTACTGATTTACCATTTACGTTAAATGTATAAAAATATATACCAGGGGTGAACTGATTGGCAGTAAGGCTAATAGTATGCTGGCCTGAAGCTACATTGCTATAGGTATTATCTACTAATTTTCTTCCGGTCATATCATATACATTAAATACTACGTCAGATGATTTGGTTACATTATAAATAATCTCAGTAGTTTTATTGAAAGGGTTTGGATAGTTCTGCGAAACTGAAAATTCATTATCAGAAACTCCATCTAAACCTGTTACTGTATTGGTAAAGGAAACCTTTGCAAACATTGCTATATCCTGGAAAGGACCTGCACTCGTATTATTAGGTGTAGTGCATGGATACCCGATAAAATCGCCATTAGCAACATCAGGCAGAACAACTGAAGCACCCTTGTGGCCAACTGTAAACCACGAATAGCCATATGTATAACTATTGGCCCTTAACTTATGCTTGGGTGAAGTAACCGGGATATCCTCCCCAATAAAAGTAGTGTCAGGGTTAACCTGGGCCGGAGTTGTACATGTATAAACCGGGCTACCATATAAGAAGCCCATAGAATCTCTCTTATTCTCAGAATAATATTGCATAGTTACAGCAAACTTGCCACTGCCGGGAATAGCAATGTGCGGAGCCAAAACAATAGTATGACCATAGAACCAGCTTTTACCTTTGCCTGATAGACCAGTGTCTTGAATAATTGATGTTGTCCAAAGTAGGTTAGCCGCCGGTATGCCATAGTTTCCAACTGAAGTGATTGAAATTACAAGGGTATCATTTTTGCCTGATATGTTTTGTTGACCAACCGGTATAAAAAGAGAGTCTACGGTCGAGTTTGAAATAGGGTAACCAATTCCGGTATTGGCATCAAGCAACGTATCGAAAGAAACAGAGCATGCGCGAATTAAAAGTTGGTTTGTTAACGGGTTGCCGGTATCTGCAGGAGTATAATGAAAATTCATATCCTGTATATAATATTGGCCCAGAAGTGGAGAACTGTTATAGGTTTCAGACTTGGCAGCCGCAGCAAGTGAATCAGAAAATGTGTAATCTAAAAAAGCATAGGTAGTAGCGCCGGTTGCTTTATGCGATACACGGTTAACGTGAGAAGTAACCATGTGCGAATTCACTTTATTTACAGGCCCAATTATCATTTCCTGTGCAAATGCACCAAACGAAAGTGTAGAAAAAATTGCCGTAACAATTAATTGATAAAAATTTTTCATTTAAATATTATTATTGGTTATAAAACTGGCGCAAAAGTATACTGTTTTTCTTATCTCATGCAAAATATCGCATATTTTAACGTTATATTAACACTATTTGTCTTTAAATACGGTATATTTTGTTATTTATCACCATAAAGACAATAAGGCGATAATTAATTTCAGCGAACTCTTGCAGAACCCTTAGCATACTCCATTAAATAAGAAAGCCCCTGACAATAAAGTCAGAGGCTTTCTAAAATAACACCAAAACTTATTACTCAGTAATAACCATTTTCTTGGTTACTGATTTACCATTTACATTGAATGTATAGAAATATACACCAGGAGTAAATTGGTTAGCGCTAAGGTTAATTGTATGTTGACCAGGAGCAACTTCAGTAAATGCGTTATTTACAAGTTTCCTGCCCATCATATCAAATACAGTGAACACAACATCCGAAGACTTGGTTACATTGTAGTTGATTTGAGTTGTTTTATTGAAAGGGTTAGGGTAGTTTTGAGCTACATCGAAACCATTTGCAGTAAGGTTATTTATACCTGTTGGGGTAAATGTAACCATTGCAAAAATGTTCACGTTCTCATAGTAGCTATATCCATCGCCTGCATCTAATTTACCATCGCTGTTGCAATCGTAGAAAATTCCACCGCCACTGGTAGATGGTAATATACCGTAAGGAACACCAGCTTGTTGGTTAGCCCAGTAAAGGAAACTGTTAGCAGTGAATTTACCACTTGTCTTACCTTTTACAGTAGAGAAGTTTGTAGAGTCAGCTAAGGTATAAGGACCACCGCCCTGGCATAAGCCGGAGAATGAACCAAAACCATAGATAAACCAGCAACTGTCATTTTTAGCACCATGGTACTTTAAAGTAACTGCAAATTTAGATGAACCTACAACATTATAGTTGAAGCCTAAAGAAGCAAAATTGATTTGGCTGCTGCTATTAACACCACCAAGTGTAGTGCTGATGATCATGGTATCTTTTAAGATAGAAGCCATTGGATATCCATTAGCATTAACAGAGTTAAGCTGGATTTCTAAAGTATCCGCAATACCACTAGCATTGTTATGCACAAAAGGAACATAAATAGTATCAACCATAACACTTGCAGCTGTATATGCAGCAAGACTGTTATATGGATCAACTAAAGAGTCGAAAGCAACAGTAGCATAATTAATAACGTCTGCATTATTAATACTGTCTTTATGTGTATAGTGTACATTGGTAAGTTCACCTTGGTTATGATAATAGGTAGTACCTAATCCTTCCCAGATGGTAGCATCTGCTGAGTCATAATTCAAAATAATTGTTGTTGGAGTGCCCATAGGCCTTTTAGGGTTAAACTTACCCACTTTTGTAGACTGAGCATGGTTGCCAGTTTGGAACCTGATGTTATCTGAGCTTTGAGCTACTGCCCCGATTGATACGAGAGAGAAGCTAATAGCTGCAACTAATTGGTAAACCTTTTTCATAGTTTTTTGGTATTAATTTTAAAGTTTGAGCGACTAAAGTATACATTATTTCGATACGGAATACTCTTTTTTAGGTGATTTTTGTTAACAAAGGGTGAAATTAACATTAAAATTTAGGTATGCCCCATTTGCCCTGAACCTTCATTACCTGCTCAATAATATCTCTTACGCAGCCTTTTCCACCCTCTTTATCCGAAATATACAACGATATTTCCTTTATTTCGGTAACCGCATCTTTCGGGCAAACAGGTACCCCTACTTTGCTCATCACCTTATAATCTATAAGATCATCACCCATATATAACACTTCTTCCATTTTTATGTCATAAATACTTACAAATTCCTTTAGCGCATCTAGTTTATCATGCGCTTTAAGATAAACATCAGAAATACCAAGGCGATTAAGCCGTTGCTTCACTGCCATTGAATTGCCGCCGGTAATGATCGCCAAATGGTATCCACTTTTAACAGCCAGTTTCATTATAACCCCATCTTTCATATTCATAGTGCGAACAAGTTCTCCGTTGGGCATTAAAATTATGTTACCATCGGTAAGCACACCGTCAACATCAAATGCCATAGCTTTTATATTATTTAAAAGCTCTTTAAAGTTCTTTTGCATGGGCCTTAAGTTGAATGCTTTTAGTTAACTGCTTATATAAATTTAAATATTCCGGGCGTTTTTTTAATATTTCCAAGTGTTTTTTTATTGTCTTCTTATCTCTCCTTATTGCAGGACCTGTTTGGCTTTCCACCGGGTTTAGCTTCTCAAGTTTATTAACAGTCTCATGAATTAATGGTAATAAAACATCAAAAGGAATATGCTCCTTCTGCAAAATATCATACGCAATTGCATACATGTGATTTGTAAAGTTATTGGCAAAAACTGCTGCCAAATGCAATTTTGCGCGCGCTATAGAATTTATATGATACGCTTTGCCGCCCAACTCTTTTACTAATTCCTCAAGTTGCTTATAGGCTTTCTCGCTTGATCCTTCTATACAAAAGGGCACATCTTTTTTTAGCTTTGATTTTTTTGAAAATGTTTGCAGCGGATACAGCACACCATAGTTTTCTGATATTTTTTTTAATGATTTCATATCCACACTGCCCGATGTATGCACAACCACTTTATTCTTTAAGTGCAGTTTGGTTGCCACTTTATCTATAGCATCATCTTTAATGGATATAATATACATATCAGCCTCCCTTGAAATCTTCTTCAGGTTATCAGTAAATGAACAACCCAATATATTCCCCAGTTTTTTTGCCGAAGAAATACTTTTACTATAGACCTGTACAGTTTTTCTTTTGCCGTTTACGGCTTGCGCCAAAACTGTAGCAACATTACCGGCACCTATAAAAACAATTTTATTATGCTTTGCTTCCATTGGAAGTTACTTCTGCTTTTTTAGCTTCCCTGCTTTTAATTATCCTCTGCCTTATGGCAAGCGTGGTACCAAAAATCATTATAAGGCAACCAAACCATAAAACATTTATGTATGGAAATATAATTGCCTCCATAACAATATAGTCTTGGGTAATATGCTTTGTCCTACCTATTGCAATATCTATTTTATGACTTTGCGGATCAATTTTCGAGAAAGTAAATTTCAATCCTGCTGCAGAAACAGTATCATCAATTGCCTCTATTTGATTGCCCGAAATAACGTAAATGGGTTTAGCTATGTACTTATTGTGTGCAGAATCAACTATGCTTAATATAGCCCCAACGGCTATATCTCCGTCTTTCAGATTATATTTCTTTACATCAATTTTGGTGTCCAAGGATTTTACTGTTATCGTATCTCCCCCTGAATAAATTTTATCGCCAACTGAAACTGTATTTACATTTACTAATGAATATGATTCATCCTTCAGGTTATTAGGGTCAACATAAGTGACATGCGTATAAATATCTTTATTTAAAAAGTGCCTTGTTGCTGGCTCAGCTGAATTACCCATTCTAGGATTTAGCTGAATTATAGGCCGCAATGTAAATTGAAGCGAGTACTTTTTAGTTTCCGGATCTTTTGTTAAATAATCTACCGAGAAATAAATGTTATATCCCACTTTCTTTTTACCGGAGTATGTAACATAGTAATCTGCCATACGAAGCGTATCTCCCTTATCCATTCTTATATTAGTAGCATCGGAGAAACTTTCGTCAATTGACTTTAAGCTCTTAAGCGAGGTATTTGCAGAGATAATCTGTTTTTTTGATGTGGAAATAAGTGCACCCATCATAATTAAACCAAAGCCTACGTGGGCAAATGAGGCGCCTGCTTTTAAAATACTAGCCTTT
>JABCZW010000033.1 GCA_013289475.1 Bacteroidota bacterium | reverse complement strand
TATTCTCAACCGGCAGCATTGATTCATTGATATTTTTTTACCAAAGCCGTTCGAATGCAGGCTTCAAAATAAATGCACAACCTACAGCGCTTACCGGCTATTATAAATTCACCAATGTGGAAGGCGACTCGGCCATATTTGGTGTTACACTTACCAAATGGAACAAGGAAAAGAAACAGCGCGATACTTGTGTGAACACTACTTTTATTGTCGGGCACAATTCACCACAATATATACCTTTTGTTATACCGCTTACCTACCACGTTACCAGCGAAGTGCCCGATACTGCCCTTATAGTTATAGGTATACAGGCAGGCCAGGGCAAAACAGCGCATGTGGGTACAACCTTATTTATTGATGATATTGGTTTTAGTGGTAAAATGCCAATGAAGAGGCCTTAGAATTATTTCGGCCTGTGTTTTTCCCGGTATAATATAAAGTCGACAAACTGGTGATGCAAATACCTGCAGGCTTCATCTTCCGAATAAAATGTCTTCTCATTTATTCTTGCTCCGCTGCCATTCAGATAGAACACAATCCACTTCTCGTAGAAGTTATACATTATCATCCTGTCGGGGTCAAGTACGTTGTAGAGCGAATATTCTTTTGGCAATATCTTTAATGTATCCAGTAACTTCTTTAAATCTTCTCTATTCATAATTTTATATCTACACCTTTTTAATGCTCAACACAATAATATACTCCCCCACCCTGCTTTGGCCCTGGCCGTTATCATCCCAGTTGCCGCGTGCCATAAAAATAACTTTTGCCTGCACCGATTGCCCCACCCATTTCTCCAACTCATCTTTACCAAATTTGGCTTTATAGGTTTTAATAAAATACTTTTTATCACCCGATTGAAAAAAGTAATCATATACACCTTCAATGGGTTTATTATCCTTGCCATGCGAAAAAGCCTCCTTCACCACTTTACCCATCATTACGGCAGTATCGCCCTGCGTACCTTTTTTGGCAAAAGCATTACTGCTTATTCCAAAACCTAAAAGAGCAATTAACATTACAAGTGTTTTCATTATTTAGGGAATCTGTACCGTCTATCAAAGATATTCAAAAGCAACACCAGTTTACTTAGTTTATCTCCGTAGCAGCCGGCATTATTTATAAAATTCTGATCAATGGTAGCTCCGTATGATATTCCGTTATTCAAATTAGTTACCATTACTACATAGTTTGACTGGCTAATACCTCCCTGGTATTTCTTAAGACATTCTTTTAATTCGTTTACAAAGGCATGCGTAATTATAGCCTTCACCATATCTACCGAAGCCGTATCCGCAGCAAAAGAAGAAGTGCCTTTATTGTTTGGTGTTATCCAATAGAACAATGCATTACCTTTCTCTATATCAACTGTTATACCTCTGTCCTTATGCCCGTTATACTGTTCTATAAAGTGTACCTGAATATTTTTATTTGCATCTCCAATATGGAAAGTTACTTTGCCTGAATCTTGTTGGGCGCACAGCAAGGAGCAGTTAAAAAGCAGAGTCAGAAAAGATATTAGCGCTCTCACATTAATACAGGTGTTTACTTTATAAAGATAAAAAAAGTCCCGCACTTCTGCGAGACTTTTCTATTATTATCTGTGGCCTCGTCCGCCACCACCGCCTCCATCCATTGATCTGGCAGGCGCAGGTGCTTGCCTTTGCGGAGCCTGCCTCTGTGGTTCCTGGCGCTGAGGAGCCTGTTGCCTCTGAGGTTCCTGTCGTTGTGGCTCAGTATGTTGCGGAGCCTGGTAATTATTGACAGGCGCCCTGTAATAATCGGTACGTTTCGGCACCTGGTTTATTTCTACGTGCTGCGCAGGTGCAGGCCTTGAATTATCCTTATTGTTCTGGGTAACTTCGGGCTTGTAAATATGCAGGTGCTGGTTATCAAACCGTTGTGCAGGCTTAACTGTAGGATGCACTTCAATCCGTTTTACGGTTGCGTGAGTAATGGCAGCTACATCTTCCCTGCGCGGGCCGGCAGCGTAAGTAACCTTATGTCTGTCATCGTAGTGCGTAATACCCACCACAGTAGAGTGTGCATATAAATAATCGCAATGTTTGCGTGGCAAATAATACCTGTAAATATGTCGATCAGTAATATACCTGTCGCCACAGAATACCCACCATGCCGAAGGAATACCATAATCTCCGTAATAGCCTACACTTATATTCATACCCCATCCGAGAGGAGCCCATCCGTAGTATCCGTCGCAATGCCTCCAACAAACCCATGCAGGGCCCCAGTAGGTATCAGGTATCCAAAACCAGCCATAATTAGCATCGTACTGCCAACGGCCATAGTGGAACGGTGCCCATCCCCATGAATAATCGGATACCCATGTCCAGCCATACTCGGTATATACCCAGTGGCCATTAGTGGAGTATGGAGTAAAGCCCGGAACAGCGCTCGGTATCCATACATAGCCATAAGTTGCCATATTTACCCATTGGCCATAAGGAGAAAGCTGGTCGTAAAAAACCTGGGTAGATACAGGAGCCTGATCGGGCGGAACCACTTGTTGTGCTTCTGCCGAATCTAATTGGGCATCTTCGGCAGATATTACAGTATCGCCCGGATCAGCAGGTTGCATACTATTATCGTACTGTGCAAATGATGCAAATGGCAACGCGCATATCAGCGCACCAATTACTGCATATTTTTTGAGGTTTGTTTTCATATTGCGGGTTTTAAATTTAATTCTTGTCTGCTTAATTTCTAATCCAAAGTTAAAAGAATTACATGAATTGTTTATGAAGGAACACTTTGGCAATCATTACGTAATATTTTATTTTTGTTAATTAGTGTTAATTATCGATATTCGTAATGTTCACATCAAAGCTAACCTTTAATTTCAGCCCACATAACTCTTTTAAGTATGACCCTGGAAAAATCAACCCGTATAACATCTATTGACTTTTTACGCGGACTTATAATGGTTATTATGGCGCTAGACCATTCGCGCGATTTTTTACACTTCGATGCCTGGGTGCATGTTCCAACCGATCTGCTTTACACTACCCCTATTCTTTTCCTTACCCGCTGGATAACACATTACTGCGCACCTATTTTCATCCTCCTGGCAGGGCTTTCGGCACATTTATACGGGCAAAAAACGGGCAATAATCTTACTCGCTTTTTAATAAGCCGTGGTTTATGGTTAATCCTGTTAGAATTTACCCTGTTTAAATATGGCTGGACCGGTACGTTATTTACACTGAACTTTACAGCCCTGGTTATATGGGCGATAGGTGCAAGTATGATATTCCTCGCTGTATGGCATAAGCTGCCTTATTACGTTGTACTCGCAACAGGCCTGCTCATTGTGTTTCTGCACAACTTTACCGATGGCTATAACCCCGATGCAAATACCTTATGGGGACAGATTTGGGCAATATTGCACGTGGTTAAGCCCCTTACACTTGGCAAGGGACAGGAGTATCAGGTACATGTATACACACTTTATACTTTACTGCCCTATTTCGGACTTATATGTTTAGGGTATTGCCTCGGTAAGCTTTACACACCTGCCTTTACTGCCGAAAAGAGAAAGAAAACATTAATGACGCTTGGAGTTGCTTGCGTCGCTTTATTTGTGGTACTACGCTCATTTAATATTTATGGCGATGCCGCATTATGGACACCTTACAACAACTTATGGTCGGGTACTGCCAATTTTGTGTTCTCGGCTCTCTCGTTTATAAATACAACCAAGTACCCCTGCTCACTACTTTATATTTTAATGACAATCGGCCCGGGTCTTATATTTCTTTCGCTATTCGAGAATACAAATAACATTATAACACGTTTCTTTATTATATATGGTAAGGTACCTATGTTCTATTACATATTGCACCTTTACTTATTTAGGTTTATAGCAGAAGTCATAGACTGGCATAACAAAAAGCACCTTGCAACAGTTTATTTTGCATGGGCCTTTGTCGTACTTATCCTTTATTATCCTTGCTTATGGTATTCCAAGTATAAAGCTGCACATCCTGAAAAGTGGTGGCTCTCATACATTTAATTATGAATGAATACACGCGGGCTCCGTCATTGCGAGGAACGAAGCAATCTCAGTATTAAAAATGAAAAAAGTACAGTCATTACATAACAAAGAGTTTTTAGCCGAACTGACTGTTGAACCGCTTACCAAAGGCAATTGGGGTAAGTTCGAAGAACTATTTGGCGAAAAGGGCGCATGTGGCAATTGTTGGTGCATGTATTACCGCTTACCAAAGCAGGAATTTGTAGAAGGCAAAACTGATAATGGCAACAAGAACAAAAAGAAAGATTTGGTTTGGGAAGGTAAGCCTGCCGGAATACTTTGCTGCTATGAAGGCAAAGCCATTGGCTGGTGCGCATTGGCTCCGCGAAAGGATTTTGTAAAGCTGGAAAAATCACGGGTGCATAAACCCATCGACGATAAGCCTGTATGGGCTATACCTTGTTTTTTCATTCATAAAGACTTCAGGCGGATTGGAGTATCGGTTACCATGCTTAAAGGGCTTATTACTTATGCAAAAAAGAGCAAGATAAAAATACTGGAGGCCTACCCTACTATACCTACCCAGGAAAAACTACCCGATTCGTTTTTATGGATCGGCTTGTATAAATCATTCGAACGAGCAGGCTTTAAAATCGTTGACCGTACTTCGAAGAACAGGCCAATGGTGAGATACTATATTAATTAAGAACGACGAAGCCCTCATGATATCAAAAACAAATAAACGCTTCGCGAATAATTAAAAATCAAGAATGAGAACCACTAAAGTATTATTAGCTGCTATTTTCTTTTCGCTTACTTTGATTATGAAGGCTCAGACAATTGAAAGCAAGATTGCTTCTCATATGATTGAGGTAAAAAAGAATACACAAGACACCCTATTGGATTTAAATTTCCTAAAAGAAAAGGTTAAAGATAAAAGCATTGTGTTTTTAGGTGAAGCCGGGCATGGTGATGGAAAAACATTTGATGTCAAATGCCAGATAATTAAATATCTGGTAGAAAATGAGCACTATACAACCGTAGTACTTGAAGGCCTTGATTTCTTTCTTTCTCAAATTGTTTGCGGAAAACAAGGTTACGATACTGTTATTACACACGATGCCCAACTAGCAAAAGCAGACAAGGGAATACGATTAAATGATTTTCGAATGGCCTGGATACCACAATGGTCATATTCTAAACAAACCGCTATGTTGGTAAATATGGTAAAACAGGCTAAGGTTAAATGTTATGGTATGGAATCTCATACGGGGTTTTATTATTACAATGCATATTTATCTCGCTTACTTGAGGAATATTCAGATAGCACTAAACTGAATGTATTAACTAAATCGGAATGGGCTACCTTAATACGATTTGATAATCAAATTGAAGACTACAACCCATTTGCTCCTAAATTCAAAGATGATTCTATTGAACTATATAAAAAGTTATTGGGTAAAGTTTTAAGTGAGATTGAAAAAAGCAAGCCTGAATTAAATAGTAAGGGAGATATGTTAATTCAGTCCATGAAAAATGTTTTTGGAAACATAAAAGAATTTAAGGCTTACGCAGATACCACAATGGAAGGAGATATAGCTATTAACAATATACGGGATAGCGAAATGTATGCCAATCTTGCATGGTATATGCAAAGACACCCACTGGAAAAGATAATTATATGGGCGGCGAGTTTTCATGGATGTGAAGATTTAGGAAACATTAAACATCGCCTAAACGATAGTACTTATTATAAGAGGACCCATGTTATGGGTGAATACCTGAGGAAGAATTTCAACAAGAAGGTTTATAGCATTGCTTGCATTTCAAGCGAGGGGAAGGAAGGATTAAATTATGATACTGCCACCTATAATATAGACTCCATTCCGGAAAACTCATTAGAATACCAAATGGCAAAAACCAATTATTCTTATGGCTTCATCGATTTCGAATCTCTTCGAAATGACAAAGAGCTATATAACAAAAAGTTCCATTCAATGATACTGGGCTACAAAAACAAAGAAGGGCGATGGCTAAGTGCATTTGAAGGTGTGTTTTACATTAGAAAGCAAGAGAGGGCTATAGCCCAATATAAATACTAATTGCCTAACTTTACTCAGTTTTCAAAACCCCAATTATGAAAAACGTTCTAATTATAGCCTCACTCCTATTTTGCTTCACGGTAACGGCACAGAAAAAGCAACTAGAAGTTGGAGATACCGTTCCTAAATTCACCCTACAAAACCAGGATGGCAAAACCTTCAGCATGAAGGACTCGATAGGCAAAAAGATACTAGTGATATTCTTTTACCCGAAAGATGAGAGTGCCGTTTGCACCAAGGAAGCCTGTGCCTTCCGCGACAGTTCACAGGTATTTACCGATGCCGGTGCTTTGGTAATAGGCATTAACCAGGGCAGTGTTGAGAGCCATAAAAAATTCCAGACTGATTATAAATTGCCCTACCAATTACTTAGCGATCCCGAAGAGCAAGTGATTAAAGCCTTTGGCGTAAAAGGCACTATGCTTAATGACCGTGTTACCTTTGTAGTTGATAAAACCGGGCAGATTGTATTTAAGTACAATTCGCTTACCCAGGGCGTTAAACATACAACTGAAGTGTTGAAGTTTTTGAGGGAGATGAAAAAATAAAACCATTTTCTTTCATTCCCCTCTCCTTGAAAAGGAGAGGGCAGGGTGAGGTCACCTTATTATCGCAAGCTTATTCGTCGCCATTACTACACCATTAACCGACAGCGTATAATAATAAATCCCGCCAGACAAGGCAGATACGTCTTCATCTATTGTTCCATTACTTGAGGTTATATCTCCACTGCTTATAAGCTGCCCCATGGTATTATAAAGGTTTAGCATTCCTTTACTTTCATTTTGGGGTAATTGGTATGATAGGGTTATGTTTGTATTTGCTGGGTTGGGGTAAACATTTACCTGCGCAATATTTCCGCTATGCTCTACTATGCCCTCGCATATTATTATTGAGAAGATTAAATTATCAATCATCCATCCCTCTTTATTATTATTTATGGAGTCGCTTTTAAAAGTAAATTTCACTAAAACTGAGTCATTGACAGATGCCTCACATAGTATCGAAGTATGCGCATGTACCCATCCGTTTGATTTTCCAGTAAATGCCGGTATTCCACCTTCAATAGTGTCGTGAAACGGATAAAAAAATGAATATAAACTTGCAATATTCATCCATGTTGCACCATTATCAATAGACACCTCTATATATCCGCCGTCTTTAAGCGAATCTGTTTCGTATTTATGCATAAAATCTATAGTAAGCGCACCGGCCCCACCAGCTATCCATGTCTTGATTACAAAGGAAGATGTATTATTGATGGGGTATGGATTTATAGTATCAGTAACAATGGCATATGGCTTCGAATAAGCACTATTGAAAAAAGTTTTTTGCGGTTTTCCAATCTGCCATATATTATTTTTTTGAGAAGTGTCAATTTTCACATACTCCCCATTCTTTTCAAAGGAAATAGTGTCACCCATTTTCAATTGAGAATATGCATTTAATATGTAAGCGCTAAACAATATAAGAAGTAGTATTTTCTTCATGTTGTGTGGTTTACTATTCAAATATAGCAAAGAATCGGCAAAAATCCAAAACTCTCTCTACTCCTGCTTTGTCGGATTCTTTACTTCGCCCATAAACAATATGCTGCCGGTTTTGTTATCGCGTATTATGTATATAAATGGATGATCGGCTTTAAATATTTTTGGGCGGCGGGGTGGACGAGCCATTCCTAACTTAACTACAACAGCCGTAGCTGCGGAAGCCTCAGTACCATCTTCAGTAACATCAATAAATGCTTTATGTATCACTTTACTAATAAATAATTTTGTATTCCCTGTCATCCCCGAAAAATCAGCTTGGTCAGGCAAAAAAGCATCCTTCATACCCATATTTGAAAGCGTGTCACCCAAACCAAAACTCTGGGTTATTTTAAACTTAGGCAATTCAAGTTCCACCTCTTCACCTCCCAAAGAATCATTAATACTTTTATAGTAATTATAATCAAACACATGTCGCATACGTAAAGAGTCATATTCATTATTAGGTAAATAGACAAGCATGGACAATTTATATCCCATGTACGGAAGTTCTATCATCTTACCTTCCGCATTTTCATAATACATATACTCTCCTTGTTTATTCATAAAGTTTGCATGCACGGTATCATTATTTTTTCCACCAACATAAAAAACATCTTTATGGGTAGCATTTACCGAGAACTTATATAACCAGGAAGCATGAAAATAAAGCGCATTTACCAAAACCAGCCTTACATCTCCATCAAGGCTCCCTTTAGGTAACAAATCCTTTATCTTGTAATTTGTCTTCTGTTCTGTCCAATTGTTTATCTCTTTTCTCGCTTCTTCTGTCTTAGCTCTAAAATCTACATAATTCAATTCTGAGTGATACTTCGTTTTTACCATGTCAAAATAAGAATCTAAGAACTTATAATTCTTCTGCACCCACAATGAGTTGGCAATATCTAATTTCACACTATCTGCATTATCAGATTCAATATCACTTAGTATCGCATCAAAATCACGGTGAAGTACATTTTCTTTAAACCCAAAACAAAGCACCCTGCTCATTTGTTTTTCCGTTTCACCCCTTGCACCGGCATAAGTCATTGCCAATGCTGATGATATACTGAAGGGCGAGAAAATGAGATTATGCTCGCCATTTAATTGCTTAAACATTTTAAAGGCGAATACATTATTACTGTCTACAACTTTCTCAATGCTTTGAGCATTGAGAAGATTAACGGCAATAAACCAAAAGAAAACAATAGAGAGTTTTTTCATGCATACAAACTTAGTAGAATTCACTTCAAAAAGCATAAGACAAGGTTACGTATCCATAAAGAACATCTGCATTAATGCGTCCTTCCCAGGCAGGAGTGTATTCATAATAATATTCTTCGCCATTTACAATAACAGGTTGTTTTGCAGAATTCGCCATACGCATATTCTGGCACCCGGCCTCGATCCCCACTAAAAAATGGCAGGCTTTGTCAATAAAATAAGAGACACCAAATCCAAACCCTAAACCCCAGCCGGTAAAACTAACCTGTCGGTAATATACCTTGTTTGAGCTGTTATCCGCCAGAAAAGTAGTAACCGATGAATCTGTGTACTCTCCCTGGCGATGATTAAATGTTGATGAATTAAAATAAATCTGTGACAGGTTTTGAGCGCTTATGTAAGAATAAAAAAGCTTAATAAATCCATGAAGTCTTTCATCATAATCGTCGTCTTCAAGCTTTAAAAACCCATCAAACTTATTAGTCATGCCAATTTTAAAGTACGACTTGTCAATATCGGTATAAGTACCTTGCGCATCACCATTATCAATACCATAGTAATTGTAATAATTACCAGCAGTCGGCAAAAAATAACTCCAGTCAACTCCTATTCCAAAATGTTCAAAGAAAATATGTTCGTATCCTAACCTGGTTTTAACAAAGGGAAGTGCATTAACAGTTATAAAGTTGCTCTTTGCATCAAGCGGGGCATTATTTATTGAACTACTATGTGAAGTCGTATCAGCGGCAAAGCAGTATTGCGGCAATAAACAAACAAGAGCAATAAACGATATACGAATGGCTTTAATCATGCTTGTGGTGTAAGCTGCTTGTACAAATATAAAAATTAAAAACAGGCATTCAAAATTCATTTGTAATTTTGTATCACTATGGAGCCTATTATATCGGTTAAGAATGTAAGCAAGAAATTCGGCGACTTTACCGCCGTCGATGGGGTGAGTTTTGATGTTATGCCGGGCGAGATATTTGCCTTCCTTGGACCTAACGGCGCGGGCAAGAGCACCACCATAAAAATGCTTACTACTTTACTGAAACCTACCGGCGGAGAGCTAAGATTAGCCGGACATGATGTAACCAAAGAACAGGATGCCACCCGTAAAGTATTCGGAATAGTGTTCCAGGATGCAAGCCTTGATGATGAACTGACAGCATTTGAGAATATGCAATTGCATGCAGTGTTATATGGTGTATACAGAAAGGAAGTAAACCCGCGCATAGAAGAATTATTAAAGCTGGTTGATCTGTGGGAAAGACGTAAAGCCATTGTTAAAACATTTTCGGGTGGTATGAAGCGCAGGCTTGAAATTGCACGCGGACTGTTGCACCATCCTAAGGTTATGTTCCTCGATGAACCTACTCTTGGACTCGATGCTCAAACCCGCAACCTGATGTGGAACTATATTAAAGAATTGAACCAAAAGGAACAGACAACCATATTCTTCACCACCCACTACCTGGGTGAGGCAGAAGCTGTGGCACAGCGCATTGCCATGATAGACCATGGCAAGATTGTTGCCAGTGGTACCACCGAAGAACTGAAACAACAAACAGGAACAGCGAACCTTGAAGATGCTTACCTTAAACTTACCGGTACACAGGTGCGTGATGAAACCCTTGATTCGACGGCGGGCAACAGAGAAAGATTCCGGTCGATGATGAAAAACAAGCAACGATGAGTGTAATATATATACTTTGGCTAAGGCAAATAAAACGCTTCTCGCGTTCGGGCATCCGTATTGTGATGGGCTTTGTGCAGCCGCTTGTTTATATGCTTGCATTGGGTTATGGTTTAAATAGCGTGTTTCAGTCATCGGGTAAAGGCAGTTATATACAGTTCATTGTTCCGGGTATTATTGTACAAACCATTATGTTCTCCTCTATGTTTTGGGGTGCCAATATAATTTGGGATAAGCAATTCGGCTTCCTGAAGGAAACATTGGTGGCTCCTGTATCGCGCATGAAGATAATGTTTGGCAGTGTACTCGGTGGTGCAACCATATCACTCATACAAGGTATTACTCTGTTCATTGTGGCTATTATACTTGGCTTCAGGCCATACAACTGGACCTATATTCCTTTAACAATTGTTTTTATGGGCATGTTATCGCTTGCTATCATAAGCTTTAGTGCAGGTATTGGCGCAGTAGTTAACGATATGCAGGCTTTTGTGGCCGTAAACAACTTCCTGCTCATTCCTTTATTCTTCCTTTCCAGTGCATTGTTCCCGCTCGATAGTGTTCCTACTGCCATGAAAATTATAGCATACGTCAATCCTATCTCCTATGCTGTCGATGCTATTCGTATGACACTCATTCATCAATCGCACTTTGGCTTGCTGACAGACTTTACAGTTTTACTTGGCACACTGGTAGCACTTATGAGTTTTGGTTCTTACAGGTTCAGGCAGATACAGGTGTAAACCTCACCCCTACCCTCTCCTTGTCAAGGAGAGGGGAATACAAACACAATGCAAATCCACAACAAACGCTCATTAAAAGACATAAGAAAAAATCTCAGGCAGGAAATGACTTTGACTGAGAAGCTTTTGTGGCAAAAGGTCAGAAATGGGGCTTTGCATGGATTAAAATTTAAAAGACAACATAGTATTGGTAGTTACATAACAGATTTTTATTGCGCCAGTTTAAGGCTGATTATAGAACTTGATGGTGGTGTACATTTGGACAAAGAACAGAAGGAAAAGGACAAAGCAAGAGATAAAAACTTCAGAGACATGAATTATATAGTTTTAAGGTTCACAAATGATATGGTACTTAATAACATTGAACACGTTTTACAAGAAATAGAAAAACTTCGTTATTCCAAATAACCCTCTCCTTGACAAGGAGAGGGACAAAGGGTGAGGTATTATTTAATCTTCGTCAAAACCTCCGCCTGTATACTCCTTATTTTATATTTCTTGTATTTATAATCAGAGCTTATATTTATAAAATGAAACTCAAAGACATAATCTTTAGTTTCAGTTTTAAGAACAAACTTCTCCGGTGTTATATACATATACCCGTTATTTTTATCTCCCTTAGCAGTATCCAGTGATTGTAAGAATTCCTGTATGTTAATTGAATCTATTACGGATAGTCCGTTTGCCGATATTTCAAACTCGCCCGTTCGCCTATGGGGACTGATATAAAACTTATGTGAGCCCGCGGCAAAACAACCGCTGGTAATAACAGAAGCATCATCGCCTCCACTTCCATAATAGTCTCTCATTTTCGAGACATAGTCATATCCTTTGAGTTCTATTGATTGCGGTTCATCAGATGAAGATGATTGCAGCATAAAATTCCTCGTAATAATGCTATTATAGTTATTATACCCACTATTACTATACTCTTTAAAGCCTATATAACTCATTACCACATCCGACCCTTTGTTATAATAATAATATCTTCCGTTATAACCGCCATCATCCTGCAGTGTATCAAGGCTCTGCTTAAACCAGGGTTGTATTACTTCCAGGTTATCAATCTTAATCAGGTAAGCTACAATCGATTGTATCCTGTATTTTGTTTGATAATCTGCATTCTGCACGCCATTAGTATCAATCTTTCCGTTAACCAGTATCTTGTTTTCAACTAGCACTTTTTCAAGCTGGTTCTTCTGGCTCCTTGCTGAGATACCAAAAGCACCCCATGGGCCGAATGATGACATAATAGCAATAACGCAAAGTGATATCGGTATCAGTTTTATGTTCTCCTTTTTATTGAACAGGAAATAGGCAGACATACATGCCAGCCATATAGCCAATACAATAACAAAATACCTGTCAGCTGTAATACCATATTCATGTATGCGGTGATAAATAGAAAACCCAAGCAAAACAATAAGCGGGTAAAGCGCCCAGTAAAACCATTTCGAAAATGTTTTTATCCATTTGTTATCATCGAGGTTACGTATGGGGTAAATCAACAATAGTGACAATATACCCAAACCCGAAAAACTGATCACAAGGTTCGACACATAGCCTTTTGGCAAATCGCCTATAATAATCATGCGCAAGGCATAAGCATATAATATAAGCAGATAACCGGTAACAAGTGGTAACAATACAAACTGCGTAAACCCTTTTAATCCTTTAAGGTAAGTTGTATCAGCATCAAGCTCGGTAATATTTTGTGGTACACCCGATAAAAAGAACAGGGTATTAAAAATACCCGCCATGCAAAACCATGCATAAGCATAATAATGGCCATGAATCTCTACATGCAGCAAATCATCGAGTAGCCACATGGCAATACAAATACCACCATATAAAACAACCGTATATAAAAACGAAAGCAGGAAACGCAGGAACAGGATCCTGTTAAACTGCCAGAACCCGTTTATACTGTTCTTCTTTAAAAATGGCGCAAAGGCAACCATCATGTGCGATGCTATGATATACAAAGAATACCGGGTAAGATTTTCGACCCCAAAGCTTTCGTAGTGCTGTATAGAGAAATAATAAGCAACTATCAGCACAAACATAATGGCCTGCACTATTATCTTTTCTTTCAAACCATGCCCCTTCGATTCAGAAAACAACGAGGCGGCCATAAACAGGCAAAGGCCCAACGCACAACACATGGCTATTTTTGCCCATACAATCATATGTTCATAATTGTAGTGGTAATAGCTATACCCAAACCAATCGTGGCGGGTAATATGTATAAGTATAGCAGTTCCCACCAGGGCACAAAGCACCGTAAGCGGAAACCTTTTAACAGTTGCCAGCAAGCCGCCTGTTATTGATTGAATGGTAGGAAACTTCATCATGGAGTATTATTGTTATAACAGGTTAATTACGAACCTTATATAACAAAGCTAACAGAAAAGCAGGGGTATTATTGTATTAAAATTAATATGTTTCGGCAAGCTCAACATGACCCACATTACCCTCTCCTTGACAAGGAGAGGGACAAAGGGTGAGGTATCAATTAAACTTATCCTGAAAATGGTGACAGTATGGTGTACTTCCTTCATGGTCGTAGTGGTGCTGATGGTATTTCTCTGCAACCCAAAATGTGGTAGCAGGTTTTAAAGTTGTGGCTACTTTAATGCCTTTCCCTTTCAAGGTATTAATTAAAGTATTGGCAGTTTGCTTTTGAGCATCGTTCATGTAAAACACTACCGACATATACTGCTCGCCGATATCCGGACCTTGTCCGTCGGTTTGGCTTGGGTCGTGTATGTTAAAGAACAGCTTTGCCATAGCTTCGTAAGTTGTAACCTTAGGGTCGTACGTTACACGTATAGCTTCAAAGTGGCCGCTGGTATGGCTGCATACCTGCTGGTAGGTAGGATTATCTACATGCCCGCCTATATAACCCACTTCGGTATTAATTACGCCTTTAGCCTTTTCAAAATAATATTGCACACCCCAAAAACAGCCGCCTGCAAAAATGGCTGTATCGTAGTTGTGCTTGGTTGTATCCTTGGTATCGCTCATAACTTCATTGTTTGTTTGTTCGTTATTGCTTGTTGTAGCATTGCTGCAACTTATATTACCAACAAAGGTAAAAAATAATGCTGCGGATGTAAAAAGTAGCTTCTTCATTGTTTTTCTATTTCCTTTATCTACGTAAATACCAAACTTACGGATTTAGTTGTTCTTAACCGCCATTGCGAGTCGAACGTGGTTACTCCGCTATTTGTTTTGTATTGGGCACAGTTCTTTGCATCTATGTGTCAATTACCTATTATCAAACCTTACCACCTCACGTATGGGATACAGTCACTAATCGTTAATTGAATTTCTGTGTTGACACTTTTCAACCTCTAAAAACATTAAGCTACTGATAATCAAAGCCTGTTTTCTAAAAACAGGCTAAAATCTGTCAACCCGTGTCAACCCGTTAGCTTTTGGTTAAAATTGGCACTAATTGTCACCCGGTGTCACCTCTTGTCCATATTTTGGGCTTTTTTTAAAAAAAACCTCACATCAGTTTTTAGTAAATACCATTTAATCCCAATTCAAAGAACTACTAAATACAAATATAATTAATAAATTTATTATATGTAACAAAATAGTAAATTAGTTTTGAACAGGTCTAATGACTTACTTCTGAACCACAAGCTTACCACTTGCAACAAACTCGCCTTTTTCCGTTAATACCTTATATAGGTATATGCCCGCAGGTTGATTACTTAAATCAATGTTATTGTCACCCTGAGTCTGTCGAAGGGCTTGTGAATATATTTCTTCTCCCAACACATTATAGACATCTATAACCAATCGCTTCTTATTAGTTTCTGATTGAAACTTAAACATCCCAGAACTAGGATTAGGAAAAACAGACATAATTTCCCTATCATTAACTTCATCAATCCCTAAAACATAATTGAGTGCGTAGCTAGAATCTGTAGATACACATACATCATCCAGGTAATAATATGCAAAACAAGTATCATTCCCCTGTAACATAAGTGTATCTGTATGGGCATCATCAAAAAAATTACCGATGATAACATAATTATAAGCCGAGTCTGCAATAAAGGAGCCAAAAACTCTCGTCCACGTTGTTGTATCTGTTATTATGTTTTTTTCATATACCTGAGGGTTATTCGTAATTGGCGCTGGATGATTCGAAGTAAAAGGCTTAGTAGAAAATGTTGCTCCTATATGGTCAATAGCACAGTTTGTAAAAATTTGCTTGCTAACGGAAGGTGCTACTTCAAACGATACAAAATACTCAACTCCTTTTACTAATGAAGATAATAAAGTGCCTCCAATAAACTCCCTATGATTTGTGCCCTTAAAAATATGGCTTAAATATGCACCAAATGCACTATAGGCACTTCCACTTGCTGCTTGTTGGTAACCACCCCAATTATAAGGAACAGAGAATTGTGGATTTATAGTATCGCAAGAGTTAAAATAATCAGGTGTATCATTGAAACTATTCCACCCAACTGCATATCGAATCTTCCATTGGAGATGTGGGCAAGTATCAAATATTTCAAAACTTGGATTTTGCACAAGATTTGTTTGGGCATTAGCAGAAGTTAAGAATGAGCAGCTAAAAATAAAAAATACAAATAGCAGTTTTCTTATAATCATCTAATTAGCAATATTCAATAAACTTAAGAAATTTTCAGCAATCTCCTAAATACTACCCATCACAATCATATCTCCATGTGGAGTATCGCTGCCACCTTCTTTTTCTAAGGTAACAGCAAAGGCAGTAGCGCTGCCAATGTCTTTCATTTTGTGCAGGCCATTGCCCATGGTTATCATGCCTTCGTCAATGGGCTTGCCGTCAACCATGGCCCATAACTGGTATTGCATTCCTTTTGGCGGTTCAGGCATTTTATCGGCTTCAAAATAAACCAGCTTGCTGCCCGGGCAAAAGCATACCATGGCTTTTGCATCGGGTGTTTTTTCCTGTCCCTTCAGTTCCACTATTTTGTACATAGGGTCCTTTAAAACAAGCAAATCACTCTGCATCTGTTTGTTTTCAACCAGCGCTTTCTTAAGCATGCTGTCGTCTTTATGTTCTTTCTCAACAAACCCGGTCACTTCTTTCGCTAATCCGCCCATGCGGTTATACAGGTATAAGTTAATAGTAAGGCTCAGCAGCAATAATACCGATGCAGCAATGCTCCATATAGCATTGTTCCGAGGGTCAGATCTTTCTTCGTCTTCAATGCTTATGCTTCTTAAATTTCCTTTGCCGGGATTTAATACTGCATTCATTACTGCCTGCTTGGTTCCTTCGCTCGGTGTAACACTGTGCTTAACGGCGTATGCATCCAGTGAATCTTCAATAGCGTCTATCTCTCTCTGTATTTCGGGGTATTGCGCAGCAGCGGCCTCTACTTCGGCACGCACAGCCTCGGTAACGTTTCCGAAAACGTACATTTCCAATATCCCCGATTCTATGTATTCCTTGGTGTTCATTGCATTATTTCCCTTAGGTGGTTTATGGCAGCACGTACACGTGTTTTAACTGTCCCCAGCGGTATGCCCAGTTCCTCGGCCGCTTCTTCCTGTGTATACCCTTCAAAGTAAAGCTTGTCAATCAATATTTTGTATTCCGGTTTTAGTTTATCAACTATGTTCTTAAGCCCTATATGGTCAACCTGGGTCGACACATTGTATTGCTTATTAATACTACGTACGGAATTATCGATACTGCGGATTTTGCTTTTAACATTATAGTCCTTAACGCGCATGCTGTCGATGGCTGAATTGCGTGCAATATTTATGAGCCATGTAAAGAGTTTGCCCTTAGTGCGGTCGTATGATGATATTTTTTTCCACACTTTTATAAATACTTCCTGTAAAATATCTTCGGCTGCTTCCTTATCATCAACCATGCGGAATATTACACCAAGCAGCGCAGCGGAATAGTTATCGTATAGTATAGACAAAGAGCCACTGTCGCCATTTTTAAGCGATGCCACTAATTCTTCTTCGGTAATATTGGTCTTGACTGACAATTTCTAAGGGGTAGAAAATTAATGGTATAAAAGTAACAGAATTTTAATTACTTGGCATTATCGTTTATTTAACCCAACCATTTCCAATAAATCCACGTAATGGTTAAGAAAAAGGGCTTGTAGTTTAGTATCTTAGCAATTGAAATTTTGACAAACGGTAACTCTACACCATGAAAAAATATATTCTTATTTCTTTACTCATGACCTTCAGCCCTTCTCTCTTTGCACAAACATGGTTATGGTCAAAACAGAGCCTACAGAGCTCAGATACATATGGTGTTGCAACAGATTTACAAGGCAATGCGTATTTAACAGGCCCGTTTGGTTCATCCACACATTTTGGTAGTTATACCTTTAATTCTATCTCCTCAAGTAATGATAGCTATTTATTGAAATATGATAGCTTGGGAAATATAGTATGGGGCGCTCAATCCGTGTCAAATAGTTCAAGTTCTGCTACAACTGTTTTTAATGCTTCCGACAATTATGGAAATGAATATATAGTAGGTTTTTTTAATGGAACTGTACGTTTTGGCACTTTTGTTTTAACTAGTTTAAATAATGATGCATTCCTGGTGAAATACAATGTTGGTGGAAATGTTGTATGGGCAAGGCAGTCAAGTGCAGATGATTTCCATTTCTGGGCATTGGGAGAATCTGTTGCTACAGATAAGGCTGGGAATATTTATATAACCGGAAGATTTGAAGATACTATTGCTTTCGGTTCACAAAAGGTAGTAAGTGATTTTACGGGGTCTGTAGGGTCGGTGTTTCTTGTAAAGTATGATTCGGCCGGTAATACATTATGGGCAAGACAGTCTAATGTTAAAACTACCGCGCAGGGTGCTTGGATTAATTCAGTATGTGCAGATGATTCAGGTAATGCTTACATAACAGGAGACTTTACAGATGAAATTAGCTTTGGTACCGATACTTTAAAGTGTTATACTTACCCGTGGTATGGTGATATGTTTCTTGTAAAATACAATACAAACGGAAATGAGTTGTGGGCCCGGCAAAGTAATGCCCCCAGTCAATTGAGTTGTGCAGTAGGTAATTCTGTAGTTGCAGATAAGACAGGTAATGTCTATTTAACCGGATTTTTTCATGATACTATGACATTAGGCTCACGTACTTTAATAAGTAATTCTATTGGCATTTATGGCGATGTATTTCTTTCAAAATTTGACAAGAACGGCAATGTATTGTGGGTAGAGCAATCTGTTAACACCTCCTTAAATAATGGCTGGGCCGGTTATTCTGTTGCCCTCGATACGCTTAATCATTTATTCATGACTGCTGGCGCTGATGAAGTAGGGAACGGCAAAATTATTTTCGAGAAAAACATATATACATATACCTCTTCAGACCCTGATCCCTCATTGGTTATGGAACTTGATACATCCGGGAATGTATTATGTAGTTCCTTTGTGGGCTCAGGCGGAGATGATTTTAATACTATTGCAGTAAGCTCTTCGGGGAAATATGTTTACTGGGGAGGAGATATGTGGACTACGATAGTCTTGGGAAAGGATACAGTGTTTGATTTGAGTCCGGGTCCTGGCGGTGACGAGCCACCCTTTATTGCACGCTGGTGGCCATGCACAGAAAATGATACAATGCCCGTATTACCAAACGGAATAGAATGTAACATTTTTGTCCCCAACGCTTTTTCACCCAACAAAGACGGCTGGAACGATATATTGTATGTGCGTGGCGACTGCATAAAAACGATGGACTTAGTAATTCACGACCGATGGGGAAACAAAGTGTTTGAAAGCACCAACATAAACTATGGTTGGGATGGGACTTATAAGAACCAAGCTGAGAACACTGCAACATTTGCATATTATTTGCACGCCAGCTTACAGGATGGAACAGTAGTTGATAAAAAAGGCAATATCACTTTAGTAAGATAACGGGGCTTCAAAATAAAAGCACAATGCAGTTCAAAGCCCCTTTAGGGGTTTGGGGCTAAACGCAAAGGAACAATAAACTACCTTTTTATAAGCTTTTGTACCGCCGAGCCGTTCTTCGATTCTACATCAACGGCATACACACCTTCGGGATAAGCTTCTATATCTAATTCCACCGAATGGTTATTGGCAACATCGGTCGAAAAAACCACCTGCCCCATCATGTTCTTAATATTTACGTGCGATGTTTCATTCTCGGTACCTAATACACTTATTTTAATTATACCGTTGGCAGGGTTAGGAGAAATTTCGAGCGATACCTGCACTTTACATTCCACCACTATACTTGGGGTATAGGTAAAGCTGCCATCGGCGGCAACAGCTTTAAGGCGGTAATATGTAAACCCGGTGTATGGCGATTCATCTTTCCAGTAATAAGGTATTTGTTTTGTTGTGTTGCCTTCGGCTTTTATTTTGCCTGCTTCTTCCCAGCTAACATGGTCGCACGAACGCTCAATGATAAAATAACTGCAATTGGTTTCAGATGTGGTTGCCCACGAAAGTTCGTTATTGGTAGGGTTGCCCGAACCGCCGAAAGATACAACCTGCGCCACAGGTGTTGCTGCCGCCTGCCCAAAGGCATAACTGCCCACCAGTATAAACAGGGCTATAAAAAACGAAATACTTTTTTTATGTAATACTTGCACCATTGAGGTTTATATGTGGCAAATTTCTGCAAAAGTCCTGAACCTTAAATTGCTGTTTGCCAATATTTATCAACGAAGATAGCATAAAACAAATTATGAATTATGAATTGCGAAGCAATCACGAGCACCATTAAAATAAGATTTGATAATCAGCGAGTAATTATAAATTCAAAGCTCCTCGACGGCGGGCATGAAAGCTATATTACTCCCTGTTATACGAGACCTGATAAAGCAGCGAGAACCCATATAGAACAAATAACACCTTTCCCTATAGGGAAAGGAAGGGAAAGGGTAAAGAAAAAGCCCCGCATTGCTGCGGGGCTCTTCAATTAACCTATAAAACAACTATCTGTTTATTAGTTATCCCAGAATACAACAGGAGTAAACAATGTTGCATTTGGTGTATTAGCTCCGTTAAGGTTCAATTCAGATTGCGGATAGAGGAAACGGCGTGGAACAGCAGCACCTGTTACAGGTGTAAGAGGCCAGTTGCAACGGCGCCATAATGCCCATGCTTCAGGGTTAAGATACAATGAAACGTTTTCCTGCCATGCATTTTGAACTATAGCCTGTGCAGCTGTAAGTGTCAAAATATTTCCTTGAGAACCTGTCATAAATGTAGTAATAGCACCTGCGGCAACACCTAGTTTACCCATATCGGCTTGAATGCCGTTTGAGTAATAGGTTTGTGCAGAAGCGCCAATACCGGTTGTCCTTAAGGTTGCTTCAGCAGCAATAAACTGCGTTTCGGCATAGTCAATAAGGTCTACAGGCGAATTCGCCTGGCCGTAATAACCGCCAACAAGTGCAACGTTAGCTCCAGAAACTTCCAGTGTAGTATCCATATGTATTGCTAAACGAGGATCACTTTCCATCTTCAATGAATCGGCAAAGGTTGTAAGTCCGCCCGAAAACCAGTTTTCGTAAAAACTAATGTCTCCCCAGTTATTATCAAACTGGAACCATGAAGCATTATTCGAAGCTGCAGTACCGAATACAACACGTGCATTATCAGCGTTGCTTGCAAACGATGCATTTGCATTAGCCAAAGCGCTGTCGCACATAGCTACATTGCTATGCTTAGCCTGGTGTATGTAAAGGCGGGCTAAAATTGCGTGTGCAAATTTAATCCACTCTGCACCCGAACCGCTGTACATTATATCAGCATTCAGGTTGTCATACTTCGAATTGGCAGGGTCAGGGCTAACAGCATCAGTTTTATCCAATGTTGGGTCGCAGTTCCTGATACCTCTCCAGCATAATGACACAGCTGTATCATAAAGTGCTTTATCCACATCATAAGCCGGGTGTAAATTACCTGCACCCTGGAAAGCCTGTGAATAAGGGATATTACCCCAAAGGTCAACCATCATTTGCAGTGAATACGCCATCATTATCTGGCCCATTCCATAGTATTCATGGTTTCCTGCCTTGCTGGCTTGTATCATAAGCTGGTAATCATTCGCCATGGTGTTGTCATAAAAGTTATCCCATGACGACTCCAGGTCCTGATTAGTGAAAACATACTGCTCATAAGCTCCGTTCTGGCGGTTGTAACCAACTGTTTGTTGTACCAGCTCACCGGTAAAGCGTGAATAGTCGCCGCCCATTTCAAAAGCAGCAGTTACCTCAACACCCGAAAGCAAAGTACCGTTAGGAACTGACTTGGGTGAATTGGGATTAATATTCGCATTCGTGTAGAATGATTTCTGACACGACTCAGCAGAGAATAACATAGCTGTTATTGCTGCTGCTGAAATATATGATTTTAAGTTTCTCATTGCTCTGTATATATTAATTAGATTAGAATTATAGGCCTAGGTTTAAACGTAAACCATAACTCTTGGTACCAGGATTATTGAAGTAATCAAGGCCCTGTCCGTTAGCCGGACCTGCCAGACTTGTTGACGGGTCAACACCAGGGTATTTCGTCCACAGGACTGGATTAGTTGCGTATGCTGTAAGTGCAATGCGGGTAAAGTGTGCTTTCCTCACAATGCTCTTAGGCAATTCGTAACAAAGGTTAATTTGGCTTATACGAACATATGAACCGTCAAATACTGCTGTGCTCGAAGGGCCTACGAAGCTGCCTCCGATGTTCTGCCAATAGTATTCGTTGGTAGCTGCTGCAGTTGAATTAGCTGCACCAACACCGGCTGCGTTAGGGTTACCTGCAGATACGTAGTGAACCACGTTTCCGTTTGCATCAAGGTGTCCCATATCGCCCGCAAATATCTGTGTACCGGTACGGTTGCTGGTTTGTGCTGCAGTACCAAAGTACTCCATTGCTCCAAGTGTACCATCCCAAATATCGCCGCCTTCACGAACGCTCATTATCACACTAAGGCTTATGCCTTTGTATGAGAATGTGTTGGTCATACCGCCTATCCATTTAGGTTGGGTGTTTCCAAGCGCAACGCTCTTGCTGCCTACAATAGGGTAACCATAACCTGCGTCAGCTGGGTTATCATCAATTAATAAAGCGCTGTTCTGGTCGTTCGGGTTTACGTGTACGTAGTCGGTACCGTATATCTGTCCGAATGATTTACCCGGAAGAGCTTCGATAGAACCGTTTGTAAATCCTGCAATAAGAAGTTCATTTACTCCCGGTGCAAGCGATACTACTTCGTTCACGTTATGGCTATAGTTCAGCATAATATCCCACTGAAAACCATTCTTTAACTTAACAGGGGTTGCATTGATGGTTAACTCAATACCCTTGTTGGTTAATTCAGCAGCGTTGGCCAATTGTGCACCAAAACCTGTTGTGTAAGAAACAGGAACCTGCATGATAACGTTTGTAGATGTTTCAGAATAGTATGTGAAACTAACAGCTAACTTGTTTTGGAAGAAAGCAAGGTCAGTTCCAATTTCAGTTGATGTTGTAGTTTCAGGCATAAGTCCTGAGTTGCCAAGTACAAATGTAGGGTTGTTCAACTCGTAACCCGGAGTTCCGTTGAACGGGAAGTTGATTGTATTTGTAAACCCGTCAATTAAACTTGCGGTGTGGTAGTAATTCTGCAATCCTGATATAGGAGCATCTTTACCAACCTGCGCCCATGATAAGCGGAGCTTACCATAAGGGAAAATTTTATTGGTCGACATGTGCAGAGGCTCAGTAAATACCCAGCCAAGACTTGCCGATGGATAAAAGAAGTTATCGTTACTTGCAGGAAGTGTTGAAGATGTTTCATCACGGCCTGTTACAGTAAGGAATAACTGGTTAGCATACGCCAATTGCAAATCGAAATAAAGAGCCGACCTGCGTTGTTCTGCTTCTGCTTCACCTGCAAGGAATGAGGTGGAGTTTGACAGATCAAGGAAATCAGGTACTACAAAACCGGTTCCTTCTTCAAACCTGTTCATGTTATTAAGCTGGAAATAGTTTTGACCAAGGATAAGGGTACCTTTAAACTTGTCAGAGAACTGCTTCGACATAGTAACAAGGAAGTCGGAGTTGAACTGGCTGTTAAAGTACTGGTTCATAAATACTGCTCCGCCCTGGAATGCGTTAGAGCCAATATCATATGCGTTCTTATCATCCTGGAAATAAACGTCACCACCTACGCGGTAGCTTAATGTGATCCAGTCAAGTAAGTGATAATTCAACATGGTATAACCCATTACGCGGTTAAGTTGCGATGTAAAAGGGTTACGGTTAACGGTCCAGTATGGGTTATCATATCCTGGGCCACCACGGTAATCTCTTTGCTTGTCAACACCAAAAGCTGCAGGTAATTCATACGCTGATGAGTCAACCGGGTTCTTTTGTCCGTACGAGTTATCGAATGTAATTGGTGTACGTAATAAGCCTAACATAACCGAAGAAATGTTAGAACCTTGTTGAACCTTATCGGTAAGTGAGTTGATGTAACTTACGCTACCTTCAATACTCATCTTCTTGCTAAGGTTCATCATTCCGTTAATGCTAAAGTTGGTCTTTCTGTAATCAGAACCGGGTATAACACCGGTTTGTTTAAGGTTACCCATCGATACCCTGTAGCTTGACCTGTCATTACCGTTAGAAAGCGAAATGTTATTATCGTTTGCTACACCGGTCTGGAAGAAGTTGTAAGCATCGAAAGGGGTAACTGCACTACCTGTGTGGGCTGAGCTTTTACCAACCATGCCGCTACCATCTTTAAAGTACGCATTTGGTGTACCTGTCCAGAACATAGTATCAATAGCAGGGCCCCATGAAAGCCTTCTGCCCGATGCACCCTGTGGGCCATCCCACACTCCTGCATCACCTTGTGCCCATTGATTTTGTCTGTCCGGTAATTTGTTTACCATGCTCCAGCCCAGTGAAGAACTGAAATCGATACCCAATCCGCCGTCTTTGTTCTTTCCGCCTTTTTTGGTAGTAATAACAATAGCTCCGTTGGCAGCTTGTATACCATACAATGCTGTTGCAGCAGGGCCTTTTAACACCTCAATATTTTCAATATCGTTAGGGTTAATATCTATACCGCGGTTTGTTGGTTGTGTACCACCGGTAAGGTTACCTGCAGCGCCACTTGCCAAAGAACCCTGGCCGGTAGGATCGTAGTTGTTAATTGAGTTGTCGATAGGAATACCATCTACCACCATAAGAGGTTGGTTGGTTCCTGTCAACGAGGTAATACCACGCAGGTTAATAAATGTACCTGCACCCGGGTCGCCGGCGCTGCTAACAACAGATAAACCGGATACTTTACCTTCCAGTTCATTCATCATGTTACCTGTTCCGGTGTTGGTTACCTGGTCTCCGCCAACATTTTGTTCGGCGTAACCAATGCTTTTCTTTTCGTAGCTTATACCCACAGCTTGCACCACAGCTTCATCAAGCCCGAGAGCATCTGATGCCATGGCAATTGTCATGTTGTCGGTAATTGCTACTTCCTGGTTTTTCATGCCGGGATAGCTTAATGTAAGTGTTTTTGCAGTTTGATCAACGGTTAGGGTAAACTTACCTGCCGTATCTGTATACGTGCCAATAGTTGTACCTTTTACCTGCACCGCCAGGAACGGGAGAGGTTTTCCATTTGGATCATTCACTGTGCCCGTAATAACTCGGCTTTGTGCTTGCAGCGAGCTGCATAGCATCATTCCGAAGAGCACAGCTGCCAATCGTACGATTTGTTTCATAGGACTATGTGTTTTGGTTAGGGATTAAATTTGTGCCGCCAAATGTATATTTATTTATTTACCATAGTATATACCTACCCCACCTTTTCGTCGCACCACCTATCCAAACAGCATATATACTATTGTATATCAATAAGATACGATTTCAACAAATTTGTTAAAATATTGTTAATATCGTTAATACTCTAGGGTTTATCTTATATTATACAGTAATAGGCTTAAAATGATTGATTTCTAGTATTTCTCAGGTATAAAAACTCAAAATTGTTCTATTTATACCATATTATTTGTAATACAATTTAATTATGCACTTGATTTGCCACTTTCTAAAAGCTGGTTAAATCTTAAACAAATAAATGCAATAACAAAATATATGCATATTATATGTGCAGAATTGGCGAATTCGCAAATGCCTGTTAAATGTTGTTAAAATACTTTCCAATTAAATATGTATTTCTACTTTTAACACCTTAATTACATAAACTAAAATGAAAAAAACAACACTTTTACTTGCCGGCCTTGCCTTGGTAGCGGTAAGCGCAACAGCACAAACG